>JAKJCY010000065.1 GCA_022706235.1 Candidatus Hydrogenedentota bacterium
TCCACGTAAAATCACCTATCCCGACTGGGATGCCTTGGACTCTCTTCAACAGGATCTTTATCTGATTGTATTGTGGCAAATGGGCATGACCACCGAATGCCTTTTCCTGGGGCGCCAGTATTACCGGGTCTGTTCCGCCGAAGTACGCCGCCGGATGGAAGAACGGGACACGCCATCGCACCCGGCATAGTCAAAGCGGTCTTCGCGGATGTCAAAGCCGTCATTATCATGAACGAAACGCATGGCGGCAGCGGTAGTCACTCCTCTTTGGGCGGAGCGGGGATGCGAGAGACGTTTTTAGCGCGGGACACCCAGGTTTCATCGCCATAGAGCCCGGCCTCGCTGGCATCTACAGGCTCAAATCCCAGCGCCACGGCGGGAATCCGGGGACAGCGCAAAATTCCGATTTTCTATGTCCGCGAAACCGGGGTCCGCTATGACCGAGTGGGTATCATAACCGGCCTGCCGCCATTCTGCGAAGGATTTCCCGGCAAATGTAATCTCACGGCCGGAGGTATCCCAATAACAGTTCTTGTCTAATACATAGTTGCCGTTTTTCCAGGTACTGCCCAGCAGATTCCCCCGGCTGAAGCAGACGATATTATTCTCAAAGAAAAAGGATACATGGTCTTCATCACGCGAACGAATCAACTGGTCCCGTTGCGAGAAGGCGAAAATATTGTTGACCACCCGGTTCTCCCGGCCGTAGTGCTGATGGAAACCGCCCGTACGCGTGTTGTACACCACATTATGGGTAAGCAGGATTTCAGAACTGCCTTCATCGGTATAAAGCCCCCAGCCGCCGGAGATGTTCCCGTTGGAAAGGATATCGTGGATATAGTTGTTTCTCAGGACGGTTCCCGGCGAGATGCCCAGCGTGTAGATGCCTCCCATATCGCTTAACTGTCCCTTGCCCAGATTATGAATGTGGTTATACTCAATGACGTTATGATTGGCGGAACTCGGCGCATAGCCCCAGGACCATCCCACTGAAATGCCAGAATACCGGAAGTCGCAAATCTCATTGTGGGAGATGGTATTGAAGGAACTGCGCCCTATCCATACCCCTACCGCGCTGCGGTAGATGCGTCCGCCGTCATGAAGCAGGCAGTTGTCCATGACATTATGGGAAACCGCCTGCGCGGGCGTTGCCGGGTCTGCCGTTTCTCCGATACGCAAGCCACCTGCACCCAAATCAGTCAAGGCACAACGCTGCAAACGGTTGTTCTGGGAGCCTTCACGCAACCACACGCCATAACCGCCGACATGCGACACTTCGCAGCCTTCAAAGAGGCAATCACGGGCGCCGACCGCCTGAATCGCCGCTTCAACGCTGGCTTCGGCTTGCCCGTCACTGTGGCCCGACGGGCCGATGGGCCAATCGCCGTAACGCATGGAAAGGCCCTTGAAGTGGAGATGGGAGACAAAGGATTCCTCCTGCGGCCGGCCTTGCAGAAGAATAAACTGACGCACCAGTGGAATAACCGCGTCCACCGTTTCCGGGGTTTCACCGGGTTTAGGCAGATAATGCAGCACGCCGTCTTTGCGGCTCAAACACCACTCGCCGGGAAGTTCCAGTGCATCCAGCAAGTGGTCCACAAAGTACCACTGGTCGTTGGTCCAATAAGTGAAATGCCACCTCGCGGGACCGGTGAACTCCACAATACGTTGCTGCAAATCCAAGGCCTTTACCCGGTGCAGTGAGGTCGCCCAGGAATGGAATACGACGAACACGGCTTCATCAAGGTGCTCCCATTGTTTTACATCGCCTTCGCGGAACCGGAAGCGGGTACTGCTTTTGACCTCCTCGTCTGAATCCGCCTTCTTCTCCATCACCGGACCGTCGGCATAAAAGAAATCCGATGGCGCGGGATAGTCCCCGGCGGTATGGGCGGCCTTGGGATAGCGGGCCGCATCGCGGCGCTCGCCATTGACCCAAAAGGCGCCCACCGTATAGGAATCCGATGTTGCCTCAGGCACATCGGCCGCCCACACACCGTTTTCAACACGCCATTCCTTGATGCGGCGTCCGCCATGAAGCACCGGTTTTTCGCCGGGAGCGGCGGTATAGACTACGGGTCCGGTCGCCGTTCCTGAATCCTGAGGCTCAAATATTAATGGCTCTGTAATCGTATATTCCCCGCCGTGCACCAGCACCTGGACCGGCGCATCCGCAGGCAGTTCTCCACTCGCGCGAAGGGCCCGCAAGCGGTCACGGGCCCCGGAGAGCGTGGCCAGGGGGCCATCCGTACCGGTTGCGTCCAGTTCCGCCCGATAGCCCTGCCACCCATCGTTACCCCCGGGCGACACATGGAGTGTGAACGTGTCCGCCGCCATGGCGGTAAAACAACATGCCAGAAGAGGAACAAGAACCACTGTGATGGATTTGTACACTGGGGAATCTCCTTTCAGGTTGAGACGTTACCGGGTATTATACGCGCCGGAACCGTATTGAACAATAGGAAGGTACGCCGTTCTTTTGGGGCGGCAAACCTGGAGGTAGGATAAGTTGAATTCAGCCGCACCTTCATGTACAGTATCGCCCCATAGGGTGTTCGAGCACGATGGTTTTGGGGCGGAATGGCCCGGGCGAAACCCGCAAATTTCTGTTTCATTCCTCTGATTTGTTCCGCCTTCCTTTAAAACGGCGCATGCAATAAAGTTGTGTTGGATACAACTCCGCCAGGAGACTATGGATACCTACATCATTGTTGAGGACCCCAAAAGCTGGAACCTTAAGGTTCCCGGGGTCGAGGTGGTAAAAGCGAGGGACTACCTTTCTGACGAACGCTACAGCACCGCCGGAACGGCAAAAGTGCTCAACTGTTGCTACTACTACCACTACCAGTCCACGGGCTATTATGTTTCCTTGGTAGCCGCAGCACGCGGGCACTATCCCATGCCGTCCGTTCAGGCGCTCCAGGACATGCGGCACAATGTTGTGATCCGCCGCGCCTCTCATAATCTCACCATGCAGATTCAGCGCAGTTTCAAGACGGTGCACGGTGACACCTTCGAGCTCAGCATCTACTTTGGCAAGAATGTCGCCCATCGTTACAGCACCCTTTCCAAAATGTTGTTCAATCTGTTTCCCCTGCCCTTCTTTCGCGCCTATTTCATCAAGGAAAAGGGGGAATGGCTGCTGGATGATGTACGCATTATCGCGGTCCGTGATATACCGGAGCATCACCGCTCTTTTGTCATGGAGCAGATTTCGGGCTATATCGGCCGGCACACCTGGAAACGCCGCGGCAAACAGCAGCCCTACCATTATGAAATGGCCATTCTGAACAGTTCCGAGGACAAAACGCCCCCGTCAAATCCCCAGGCCATCAAAAAGTTCTGCCGCGCCGCGGAGCGTAACGGCGTGGGAATAGAAATCATAAACCGGTATGACTACGCCCAGCTGGACCGCTACGACGCCCTGTTTATACGTGATACCACCGCCGTCAACCACTATACCTACCGGTTCGCCCGGCGCGCCGAATCCGTCGGACTGGTGGTGATTGATGATTCCCTTTCCATACTGCGCTGCGCCAACAAAATCTTCCTGACCGAATTGATGCGCCGCCATGGCGTCAATACGCCCAAGTCCCTTATTATCAGCAAACACACCGCGCACAAGGTCAAGGAGGCCATCGGCTTCCCCTGTGTGCTGAAGATTCCCGACAGTTCCTTTTCGCTGGGCGTCTATAAGTTTGAGAGCCAGGACGAGTTTCACAGCGCCCTGGACACCTATTTCAAGGAATCCGAACTCCTGCTCGCCCAGGAATATATTCCGACGGAATTTGACTGGCGCGTGGGTATCCTGAACCGTCAGCCTCTTTTTGTATGCCGCTATTATATGGCTGATCAGCATTGGCAGATTTATAATCACCATACGCCCAACGGCACGGACTGCGGCATGGCGGATACTCTGCCGGTGAACGCCGCACCAAAGCGCATTATCACCACCGCCCTCCGCGCCGCAGGCACGATAGGCGACGGCTTGTATGGAGTGGACATCAAGGAGGTGAAGGGACGTCCTTGCGTCATCGAAATCAATGACAACCCCAATATCGACGCGGGGATTGAAGATGAAGTCCTAAAGGACGCCTTGTACGATACGGTGATACGCGAGTTTATCCGCCGCATGGACGTGAGCCATGGCAAGGCATAATCCTTCCTCCTCCGGCCAAGCGCCCCTTTCCCTCTTTGAAGGCTTCGGCATTGAACTGGAATACATGATTGTGGACCGGGACACATTATGTGTCGTCCCCGTGGCGGACCAGTTGCTGCAGGCGGCCGGAGGAACCCCGGAAAATGAGGTGTACCTTGAGGGAAAGGAAGGCGCCGCAGCGTGGTCGAATGAACTGGTGTTACATGTGGTGGAATTCAAAACACCGGAACCCGTCCCTTGTCTGGAAGATCTGGACGCCTTGTTTGTCGAACAGGTGCGGCACGCCAATGACCTGCTTCGCCGCTGGAACGCCCGGCTTATGCCTGCCGCCATGCACCCTTGGATGGATCCGTACCGGGAAATGCGCCTTTGGCCCCATGGCAACCGCGAAATCTATCAGGCCTTCGACCGTATCTTTGACTGCCGGGGCCATGGGTGGGCGAACCTGCAGAGCGTCCACATTAATCTTCCCTTCGCCGACGACACGGAGTTCCGCCGTCTTCACGCCGCCATACGCCTGGTACTGCCCCTGTTGCCCGCATTGGCAGCCAGTTCTCCCGTGATGGACGGCAAGCTCACCGGACGCTTGGACAACCGCCTGGAAGTATATCGCACAAACTGCCACAGGTTTCCAGAAATCACCGGGGACGTCATCCCCGATACGGTGCGCGGACGACAGGATTATGAAGCGAATATACTCTCTCCCATCTATAAAGCGCTGGAGCCCCTGGATGCCGAAGGGATTCTGCGATATGAATGGGTCAACGCCCGCGGGGCCATTGCCCGCTTTGACCGTAACGCCATTGAAATACGCCTGCTCGACATACAGGAATGTCCCCGGGCGGACCTGGCCATCGTTCAATTAATCTGCGCCGTTATCAAGTCTCTTGCGGAAGAACGGTTTTCCACCCTGGAAGAACAGGAACGCCTCTCCACAACGCGATTGCACCAGGTATTAATTGACGCCATAAAGAACGGCGACGCAGCCATCCTGGACTATCCCGACTTTTCGCATTGTCTCGGCCTGAATGAAACCCCGCGACCGATGGGCAATGTATGGCGGCAACTTGCCGAGGCGACACTCTCTCCCCTTTCCAAGGCTTGGCCCTCCCTGGAACTACTGCTCCGAGAGGGGTGCCTGGCGCGACGCATTAAAAAAGCCCTCCTGCGCTCAGGAGGGCCGTCTTTGTTCACCGTGTATTCCGGACTGTGTGACGCGCTGGCTGAAAACCGCCTTTTTTCAATCTGAAAAAGGCAACCCGGCCCGTCCGCGTCCGCAATAGTATCGCACCTCTATACTTTTAATTTGCCGCACAAGCCCTTGCCTTGGGCCTAAGAATTCATGGTTTAAGACGCGAGAACCCAGCACAGGGGCGGCGCAATGCCCGGCACATAAAAATAAACCTCTCCGTTCTGCCAAAGATAGGCGGCTCGTATGGCATAGGCAATCGGATTGCTGCCTTGTTGCCATCCGGCGAGGTAGGCAATCGCTTCGCTCAATACGATACGGAAATCTTCATTGATATCTGCAGGATGGGCAAGAGGCAGTTCACCCTCGCTTTCACCTTCGATTTCACCTTCAACAGGCTCACCTTCCATTGGCTCACCTTCTACCGGCTCACCTTCCACGGGTTCACCTTCCATTGGCTCACCTTCAACGGGTTCACCTTCAACCGGTTCGCCTTCCATCGGTTCACCTTCAACCGGTTCGCCTTCCATCGGCTCACCTTCTACGGGTTCACCTTCAAGCGGCTCACCTTCCACAGGCTCACCTTCAAGCGGCTCACCTTCCACAGGCTCACCTTCAAGCGGCTCACCTTCTACGGGTTCACCTTCTGCAGGTTCGCCTTCTCCTTCAACAACATCCTCAAAAAAGACGGCCGTAATCAACCGGTTTTGGTCCATAGTCAGCGTCAATGCCGAATCAAAGGGATCGGCCCCGCCAATATCGCCCTGCCATTCCACGAACGACCACCCTTCATTCGGTATCGCTTCTATCACAGGCGTGGCACCCGCCGCCATGGGAATGAATCCCAGCGGGAGGTTCGTGGTACCGCTGCCGCTCACTGCGATGGAAAGATCGTAGCCAGTGTCCTGAAAATTCGCCACAACGGTGTGGTCCTGGTCCATAGTAACCACCTGAAGGTATTCATATCCCGTGCCATCACCGGACCAGCCGCCCCAGTAACTTCCCGGAGTAATACCCTGCAGTTGAATACCCGTTTTCCGGCCATCCAGAAAACCTTTAACCGTGTCCTTGGGCGGATAGGTAACCCCGCTGCCGGTACCGGCATGGCTCACTGTCAGTGTCCAGTCGGCCGGGGCAAAATTGGCGGTTACGGATTTGTTGCCGTTCATGGTAATAGGCACATATTGCGCCGTACTGACCAGGTCACCGTCCCAGGACTGGAATGCAAAACCGGGCAACGGGTCCGCGAACAGCCAGACCACCGTACCGTCCAGATAGGCATGAATGCCTGCCGCAGGCGAAGTAACGCCCCCTTCAGTGGCGTTAATCTCAAGCAGCCAGTCACCCTGTAAAAACACAGCCTCAAGGGCGCGGTCCCGGTCCATGACAAATACAATGCCCTGACTGTTGGGATTCGCAACACCGTCCAGATCACCTTCCCAATGGTCGAAATACCAACCCGGCGCCGGTGCAGCAAACAAGTAGACAGAACTGCCCGGGGTATAGTAATAGGTGCCCGGTTCCAGGGATGCGTCCCCCTGGCCTTCCACCGACAGCGTCAAGGCGAATAGCGGTGTTTCACCTTCCCCTTCGATTTCGCCCTCGCCCTCGCCTTCGCCTTCACCCTCCCCTTCTCCTTCGCCTTCTCCCTCGCCTTCTACGCCCGCACAGGCGTTATAATCGGATTGACACTGCGCATCCCACTCGTTGTAGCAACAAAAAGAATCCCCATTGATCACCTCCATGTAGCACGGATCTTCCGGGCCATAGGGAGACACCGCCGTACATAAGGGTTCGCCTTCGCCCTCCTCAACGACTTCGCCTTCCACCGGCGCGAAGCAATCGTCGCACCAGATGGGCGAACTGATGGCTTCGTCCGGATAACCGCCATGGTCACCAACATTCAAGCCGACTATCACATAATAATAATCCTGCGCGTTGGGGGCGGTGTCGGAAAAGGACACGGTAACATCAGTTCCGCCAACCTGTGCCGTTTTGTAGACCGTGCCGTTGCGATACAGACGCACTTCCTGGACCAGGTCCCCGCTGCCATCCCATGCGGAAACCGTAAATTCCAGCGGAACGCCGGTCAACTGAGAGCCCATGGGATAGCCGGAGCATCGGAAATCAAGGTACAGGTCCTTATTTTCCGTACTATAAAAACGCCGGTTGCGGTAGGCATCAATAATGGCTTCCCGGGTCAATTCCGTCGCCAGAACGCCTGTCCGAAAGGTGGTGCTGGTACCCCAGGTCGTGCCATGATGGTCAAAACCTCCCGTTGCGCCAATCCGCCACCCCTTGGAAATGGCCAGATCAAGATAGGTCTTGCCGGAATCATAGGCATTGACATAATGATACTCATCGTACCCGTCGCCTTTATTAAATGTCTCAATGCCGACCACCTGATTGACCGCATAGTCTCTGAACTCAAAATGGTTGAATTCGGTTCCAAGATCATCCTGCCGCCCCGGATGATTATACGTGGCGAAGCCTTCAGGGTGGTCGCTTAGCCACTCATAAAAATCCGTCAGGCTGGGAGTAAATACTGAATTAATGGAATCAGAGGTGTTATGAACACAGATATGCCCCTTGGTCGTGTGGCTCCACTCGAAGCCCCACAGCGTTACATATTCTCCGGGGACATAATATTTCTGTGCCGCCTCTTTTAGTTTGTCGAAGTTGCTATTGAATATAAAGTATTCCGAATGGTCGGCAAGGGAGAAAAAATCCAGCTGCGCCACGTCCCGCGCATACACATAGGCCTCGTCAGGAGAGCCGTCACCATCCGAGAGGGTACTGTGGTTGTGCAGACTGCCGAAGTAAATGTTATAGGCAACCCCGGCCTGCGCGCTTTGACGGGTGTCGGTGGCAGGAATTTCCTGGTCATCGGCCCGAACAATCCTTCCGAAGGAGAAGCACAGCCCGCACACGATGCTGAGGATTATACAGAGGTTAAAAAATGTCTTCATGTCCTTGTGCCCTTTCTAAGAGGTTAAGTAGCCTTATCCTGCCATGAAACGCGTGAACAAATCAATAATTCTTCCTATCGCGGCGCTCTGAACATCGGTAATTGCCTGTAATGTGGATTTAGATTCACAGATAAATTATTGCATTTCTTATTATTTCATAAATCTGAAGCAGGAGAGGCTAGGCAAAAGTTATGTTTCCGGGAATTAAACCCTTGTAAAAAGGGCTTTCCCGGTGCTATACTACCGCCGTGGGCGAGTGGTGGAATAGGCATACACGACGGACTTAAAATCCGTTCCCCGCAAGGGGATGCGGGTTCGATTCCCGCCTCGCCCACCATTCCGTCTTCCCCGGGGTCCTCAAGAATCATCGCTTGTACCGTGATTAACGCCGGATTTATACAGCCCCTTTCGACTGCTCGACCAACTCGGTAAGGGCGGATTCGTCCACCTGGATGCCGAGACCGGGGCCCTTGGGGATATTGACGGTGCCGTCCACGGGTTTGAAGGGGTCGGCAATGACGCTTGCGCCCAGGAACTGGGGACCGTTCAAGGCGGCCGGGTAGTTCAGGCCGTAGGCACCGTAAAGGATAAGCGATGCGGCCAGGGAGATGTCGGGCTCGGTCAATCCGCTGCCAAGGAATAGCAATCCTTTGTCCTGGAGTATCTCAATCTGTCGGCGCGCGGAAACCAATCCCCCGCAACGGCAGGGTTTCATGGCCACGCCGTCGCAACACCCCAGTTCAATAAAGGTGGATAAATCTTCCGGCGACACAACACCTTCGTCCATAATGATGGGGAGCGCGCCTTGCCGTTTCAGTGCCTGATATCCCGTCAAGTGATTGGACGGAATGGGTTGTTCGAACACGTCCATCCCGAGGTCGGCGTATTTGGGAGCCACTTCGAGGGCCGTTTCCAGATCGTACCCGCCGTTGGCGTCGCCCCATAGGAACCCGTCGGGAACCAGCCGCTTGACGATACGGCACATCTCGACGTCGAATCCGGGATCGGGGCCGACCTTGACATTGAAATGGCGGAAGCCATGCGCCTGGCCTTTTTCAATTAAAGGTTCGAGGTCGTCCAGGGTTACGGGATTGAGTGTCCAGCTCAGTGTCAACACGTCAGGCGTGGTCCGGTCCCACAGTTCGGCCAGGTTGCGCCCCAGGGCTTTTCCCATGAGGTCGTGGAGGGCAATATCGATACCCGCTTTGGTGATGGGTGCACCGGTGGAGAACCCCGGACCGATCTCGCGGTTCATGGCTGCGTGAATGGCGTCCAGATCGAAGGGGTCCATGCCGATGAGTACGGGAATCAGGTAGTGGTCTAAGGTGCTGAGCGCGCTTTCGAGGGTCTCATAACTCCACCGCTGGCTGGGTATGCTCTCGCCCCATCCCACCGTTCCGTCATCGGCCGTCACCTTAATCATAACGGACGCGCGGCCCGTGGCCCCTTTCGGGCTCTCGAGGAACTTGAAGCGCATCACGGTGGGAAAGCGCACGGGGAACAGTTCGATGCGTTCGATGGCGAGCTTCTTTGGCACCTCCTGCGCCAGAAGGCCTGTTCCCACTGCCAGGCCGGACAGACCGTTCGCACACGTGTGCAGGAAGTGTCTGCGTGTTTGTTTCACCCTGAGGTCTCCCACGGTCATGACTGTTCCCGGCGTTTCTTCCGAACACGATAGAGCCGTTCGGTAAAACCGCCCTCTTCGATAAAAGCCTCGCCCTGTGCTTCAAGTTGACGCACCAGCAGCGCCATGGCTACGCCGATCAGTACCAAGGCCGCATTGGCCGCCGTTTCGGAATAGATGGACGGGATGGCCGGTATGGACTTCATGGACGATTTATCTGGTCCATCGTGTTTATCTTGTCCATTTTGTCCATCCAGTCCATTCTTTTTAGAGTGCCAGTAAGTCTCTTTGACCCATGCGGCCACCTCGTCCGCAGTTTGGCAGCGGCGATCTACCAGGACCTGGCGTCGCGGATCGTCTGCCGCCCATTCGGTTAATTCACGCTGGCGCAGGAAATCCTGGTAATCCCGCTTCAATTCGCCAAGACTGCCATGGGCCACCTTCGTCAGCTTCAGTTCCATCTTTTTCGACGTGCCGCTGTCCAAACTGCCCTCGACAATATTCTGCACACCCGACCGCGCCGACTGCACCATCTGGTCGTGCGTGCGGCTTCGGATGGAAATGTTGCGATTGCAGAAACGCACCGTCACATCATAAATGAGTTCGGCCAGTTTGAAGGTCAGCAGGTTTTTGTAGCCCCCGTACTTCGGGAACAGGGATGCGCCTTCCCCGTGCCTTTGCGGCTTTTCCTTCATTGTTTTTCTCTTTCGATTAGAGCGCCTATCTAAATAAATCCAACCTCATTATCGATCAAGTCCATCAAGTCCATACCGTCCATCCTCTTTCAAAACACGTTAGTCCACCAAGACACGCACCGGTCCCAACAGGCCGGCGGGCTTGAGGTCGGCGTCGGCTTTGATGACCTTCTGGCTGGTAAAGGTACCGGCGCTTTTCACATCATCGCGGGCATCGCCGGCAAGCCGGTTTTTCCAGGGGTTGACCACGGTAATCTCCAAGGTATTCTCTCCGTCTTTCAAAGCAGCGGAGATGTCGATCTTGTAAGGATACATCCATAAGGTACCCAGTTCCTGTCCGTTGACCCGGACTACTGCGAGGTCGTTCACTTCGCCCAGGTGCAGCACTACACCTTCGCGGGCTTCGGGAGCGGTAAACGTGTTGCGGTATACTGCTTCGCCGGAGAAATACTTGATGTCCTCCTTTTCGTGTTCCGTCCAGGAGGTGAGTTGCATAAAGGGTTCCTCGCCAAAGGGGAACGCGACGGTCCAGGGCCCGTCGAGTTCAGCATGAACCACCGGCGCTACCCTTTCCGGAGCCTTACGCTCCTGGATATCGACGGCTTCGCGGAACACCACGAAGACGGAGGTGTGGATGTCAAAGTCCACGGGTACCGACACGCGTCCGTCGGAGGCGGTGAAGGGTGGCTCCCGGTCCACACGCCCGGTCTCGGGCCACCACAGTTCCGGCGCCTTGCCGTCCACCCGGAAGGAGATGGTTTCGGTGCGTGCGACGTCCCGCTGATTGGACAGGAAGTAAATCTCCGTATCGCCGTCACGGCGATGCTTCCACAGGATATCCTCCGGACAAACGACATCGGGCGCCAGCTGGAGTTGCGCAAAGGCCCCGTCCAGGGTATCACCCGTCAGGACGCGCTCTTTACCCCACAACTCGGCGGCCAGGCGTTTCACTTCATCGTCGCAGGCGGGATAGTTCTCCATGCTGGGCGAACGTTCCGGCGCGGGACCAAAGACCGCACCCCCGGCTTCCACGAGTTCTTTAAGTTTCGCCAGCAGTTCGGGCCGCATGGTATCGGACGGGGGCAGCACGAGGATGCGGTAGGACACGCCGTCGGGCAGCACGAAGCGGCCGTCCTTTACTTCCAGGCGCTGCTCAATCACCTCGGCGTTGATATAGTCGAAGTCATAGCCGGCGGGCAGTTCCGGGCGACGCACGCCGGTCATCTTGGGGGCATCTTCGCCGATGAAGTAGGCCGCGTCTACCACCGAAAGGCCGCGCTGGAGCATGACGCTGCACCGGCGCAGGTAGTCCACCCAGGGCCCCGCATGGTCGAACCAGGTGTTGTGCCGGTTGAACTCGGTACCGAACCACGCGTTGACGCCGGGCCGCTTGTCTTCCCAGGGCTGGTGGATGACCACGTGGAGAACGAACTGGTTGATACCCTCGCAGAAGGCCCAATCGCCGCGCGCCTTGAGGTCGCGGGGGGAATTGGCGAAGGGGATACCGCCAGTGAACGCCTCGGCCCACACGATGGGCTTGCCGTAAATATGGGCGGCCGAGGCGCCATCGCGCAGTTCCACGCTGCCCAGGTCGCCGTTCACCCAGAACTCACCGCTAATCTCGTCGCATTCGCCGCCGTACTGGAGGAACTCGCCGGGGTAGCCCCAGTGCCCGTAGTTCTCCAGCCACATCTTGAGCCCCTGTTCGTTGCACAGGTCGCGCAGGCCGCCCACGTACTCGCGCGAGACCAGGTCGGCCACGAGACGGCGCAGATCCCACAGAAACCGGTCGGTCTGGTCCGCACTGCCCACGATACGCCCGGACATGGCGGGCATCCAGGGCAGCGGATCGTACCCGTAGCGGTCCTGAAAGCGGTCCGCGAAGCCGTCGGTCCAGTTTTGCGGCCCCATCTCATAGCTGTCCGCTACCACATGTTTCAGCGCCTTCCGTTCGTCCGGCGTCAGGCGGCCGAGCAGGTCGCCGATATAGGCGTCAAAGTGCGCCTTCAGGGGCACCCGGTTCATCTTGTCCACTTCCAGTCCCGTCGCCTCTTCCGGCGACGGGCTGTTCTTGGTGCCCGTGGGTGTCATGACCGCGCGCAGCACCACCCAGTCCCCGTCGGGCACGTCCCAGCGCAGCGTACCGTCCGCTTCCAGCAGCGCCGAAAGGTTCAGCACCGTCTCCGGCGCCACCTTCAGGTCCGGCGATTCCGGTTCCGCCTGGGGCGGCCACGTATAAAAGTCAAAGGGCGGCAGCGGGTCCTGGAACATCTTGAGCAGCGCCTTTTCCGCGTGGGCTTCCACGCGCGCCGCCGGGGACAGGCGCACCTCTCCCACTTCGCACGGCCCCGAAAAGACCAGCCGGAAATACCGCGCCGTCACCGCCGGAAACGCAACCGTCACCGGCGCAAGCGGCACCGGGCCAACGTTGATATTCAGGTTGTGCCGGTCCACCGTGAAGGTCTTCACCGTCCGGTAGTCCTTCCCATCATCCGAAGCCAGCAATTCCGCCTCTACATGGACTTTCGTCACAGGCATCAACGTGATACTGCGCGCCATGAACGGTGCCGCCGCCTCAAAGTCTATCTTGCGCGGCGTACGCTTCTTCTCCGGCGCGACGACGTCCTCGCCCTGCGGCGCGGGAAAGGCCAGCACGGCCACGTCCTGGAAGGGGCCCTCCGGCACGGGCAGTTTGCCTTCGAAACGTTGCGGCCCGCGCAGGCGCATTTCCGGCAGGGCAACATAGCGCATGGCCTGGTCCGGCTGCACCCAGGGCCCGCCCGACTGGCTCCAGCCGGGGGAGTTAAAAAAGCCGATGTCCACGCCCAACCGCCGCCCTTCGCGCACGGCATGGACAATAAAGTCCCACCACGCGTCCGTAAGCGCCTTCGGTTCCGGTTTCGGGTCCATCCCGCTCTGGCCGCTGATAATGCCGATATACCCCTCGCCGATACCGAAGCGTTTCATGGACTCCAGGTCCGCCGTAAGGCCTTCCTTCGTGATGTGCCCATCCATCCAGTACCAGTAGCACCGGGGCTTCGTCGCCTCCGGCGGATTACCGAACAGGCTTTCCAGGTCATCAGCGGCAACCGGGCCGACAGTCGCGGCGACAAGAATTAAACAGAACAGAGTACGTGCTGAAGTCATGGGAGGTTTCCTTATTAGTGGTTTATTTTGCGCTACCCTGATTAACGCAACAAAGTTGAATTGACAAATAATGCACCGTGACCGTCATTGCGAGCAAATCACGCCGACGTGGCGCGGTTTAATCTGGAAGAAATGTGGTCATGATTTTAGAATACGAAAGGAATACGCTTGCGTATCAGCCGACTATTATTCATCGTCATTGCGAGGAACGAAGCAATCTCATCGCTAAACGGACTTGCAACGAACCAGATTACTTCGTACCTCACAATGACGATACCTGGATAATCTGGGTAATGCGAAACTCCTGCATTAAGAATTTCAGGTTAGGGGACATTGTAACCGTCTCTCAGGTCCACAGACAAAACCCATACCCTACCGTAATACGTTAAACAACCTTCAACGCAAGCACGGTCTGGATGCAAATCACCCGAACAACGCATCTCGGAATACCAACGGAATTCCATACCAAAACCCGGCGCGTTCACACACATGCAAATCACCCAAACAACGATTCTTGAAATCCCAACGTAATTACATACCAAAACCCGGCACACTCGCACACATGCAAACCACCCAAACAACGATTCTTGAAATCCTAACGTAATTCCATACCAAAACCCGGCGCATTCGCACGCGTGCAAATCACCCAAACAACGATTCTTGAAATCCCAACGTAATTACATGCCAAAACCCGGCACACTCGCACGCGTGCAAACCACCCAAACAACATATCTACGAATCCCAACGGAATTCTATAACAAAGCCCAGGGTTGCGGTACTCCGCTACCCTGGGTATGCGCCCGCTCCCCGATGTATCTACCCCAACGGGGTTGCGTCCAAATCCACGGCTGCGATACGATACTTTTCTGAAGACGATGGCCTAACCCCCACACTATCTTAAAAGGACTATCATCATGCCCCAATCGCTGACGGCGGTCTATCTTCACCTGGTATTTTCAACCAAAAATCATATCCCATATCTTCGCGACCAACAAATACGAGACGAAATGCACGCCTACCTGGGCGGTGTTTCCAACAAACTTGGCGCACCCGCGTTGTTGATTGGCGGCACGGACGACCACGTTCATGCGCTCTGCCGGTTGGGACGTGCCCTTACCTTGGCCGATTGGGTAAAGGAACTCAAACGGGCGTCCAGCCTTTGGATAAAAAAACACACCGCCGACCAACAGGAGTTCGCGTGGCAATCGGGATACGGCATGTTTTCCGTAAGCGCATCCAATATTGAGGCCGTGAAAACATACATCGGCCATCAGGTTGAACATCACCGTAAACAGATGTTTCAAGAAGAATTCCGGTTGTTGTTGAAGAAACACGGCATAACGTGGGATGAGCGGTACCTGTGGGAGTGACACAACCCCGTTGGGGTAGACAAGAGGGGGGGCGCCACATCTCTCCCAGGGTAGCGGCGTACCGCAACCCTGGGCTTTGATAGACAAGCCCTTCGGGCTACACGCTGAAGTAGGGACAGACCCGTCTCGCTTCGCTCACTTGCGTCAGTCCCTACTTCAGCAAAATTTCAGAGCAGTTCCACCGCGGGGTCCATCTGGTTATGACCAGTCCAAAAGTAGTATCCAGTAACGCTTTTATTACAGTGTATGCCTATTGCGCGGCAGGAACAGTCCCCATTTCTTCTTAATCGGTGCCGGCGAGGACGCCGGCGATAGCAAATGACAACGCACAGAGGTAGCATCCACAGGCCGTTTCACCTGTTCCGTCTTTGCTGATACAATAAGGATACGTATGTTGTTCACGCTTTCAGCGTGCCTGTTAACCAATCGTCCTCAAATCAAGAGCACGCTGGAAGCGTGAACAACATACCAGCCTTCGAGTTTTCGGGTTGGTATTTTTGAATACGGTCTCTTTCCGATAATAAGGAGCAGAACAATGGCTACACGAATTCATGGCACACAGGTGGAAGCGGTGCAGGGTGACATCACGCGCGAGGAGGTGGACGCCATCGTCAATGCGGCGAACAAAACGCTGCTGGGCGGGGGCGGTGTGGACGGCGCCATTCATCGGGCGGGCGGCCCGGCCATTCTGGAGGCGTGCCGCAACTTGAACGGGTGCGACACGGGCGACGCGAAAATCACGACCGGGGGCAGGCTGCCCGCGACATACGTAATTCATACGGTGGGCCCGGTCTACCGGGACGGCAATCATGGTGAACCGGAACTCCTGGCGTCCTGTTACCGGCGCAGCCTTGAGGTGGCCTTGGAAAACGGTGTCAAGACCGTTGCGTTTCCGGCCATCAGCTGCGGGGTATACGGGTATCCCCATAAAGAGGCCGCGGCCATCGCCGTGGATACGGTCACAACCTTTGTTCAGGAAAACAGCGGTCTGGCCTTGGTCCGGTTTGTTTTATTCAATGGAGAATTGTTCTCCATTTTTGAACAGGCGCTGGATATCGTGGCATGATATGCGGACCCGATACGCCGTCGGTTGCTGCCTGGGATAGTAAGCACCGACCCGCTCTTTCATGTCTTTTCATTGTTTCGGGCTGCTGACAACATTCGTTGCGGTACAGTATGTAATGAGAGCGACAACGCACTTTCAAGGAGAACTACCGTGTCTGAGACCGCCATTCATGACTATTTGCGAACCCATGCCGCGGAAGAAACCGATCCCGCATTTCTGGCCTACCTGGCCAACCTGTCCGTTATCGCCCAAACAGCGCCTGAAGTGGCGGGCGCCATCGTGCAGGAACTGGAGGACCAGCGGCACTACCTGAAACTTATCGCGAGTGAGAACTATTGTTCCCCCGCCACCCAGCTGGCCATGGGCAACCTGCTGACGGACAAGTACGCCGAAGGGGTTCCTTTTCAGCGGTTTTATGAGGGCTGCGACAATGTGGACACGGTGGAGGCCATGGCGCGCGATGAGGCGTGCAAACTGTTTGGCGCGGAACACGCCTATGTACAACCCCACAGCGGCGCTGATGCCAACATGGTGGCTTTTTGGGCCATACTCACAGCGCGGGTAGAAGTGCCGGGCCTTGAAAAATTCAATACCACCAACCCGATGACACTGTCCCAGGAAGATTGGAACAGCATTCGGGAAGGGCTGAACAACCAGCGGCTGCTGGGCATGGATTATTACTCCGGCGGTCATCTCACCCACGGATACCGGCGCAACCTGTCGGCCAAGATGTTCGATGCCTACAGCTACGCCGTCAACCGGGAAACGGGGCTGCTGGATTATGATGAAATTGAAGCCATGGCCCTGGACCTGCGTCCGCTGATCCTGCTGGCCGGCTACAGCGCCTATCCCCGCCGCGTCAATTTCCGGCGCATGCGCGAGATAGCGGACAAGGCCGGCGCCGTGCTGATGGTGGATATGGCTCATTTCGCGGGGCTCGTGGCGGGCGGCGTATTTGAAGGGGACGAGAATCCCATCCCTCATGCGCAGGTGGTCACTTCCACCACGCATAAAACCCTGCGCGGACCGCGCGGCGGCTTTGTCCTCTGCACCAAAGAATTCGCGGACTATGTAGACAAGGGGTGTCCGCTGGTGATTGGCGGGCCGCTGCCTCACATGCTGGCCGCCAAGGCGGTGGCCTTTCATGAAGCCAACAGGCCGGACTTCCGGGACTATGCGCAGAAAATTGTTGAAAACAGCCGGTCCCTCGCTGAAGCCCTGAAAGAACAAGATTTTGTATTGGCCACGGGCGGCACGGACAATCACCTGATGCTCATAAACGTGGCGGAGAGTTGCGGCCTCACGGGGGCACAGGCCGCCTCGGCCGTGCGCGACTGCGGCATCACCCTGAACTTTAATTCGCTGCCCTTTGACCCGAACGGCCCGCTCATTACCAGCGGCTTGCGCGTGGGCACGGCCGCGGCGACAACGTTGGGCATGGGTGGAAACGAAATGAAGGAAATCGCCGCAATTATCGGCCTGGTATTGCGCAATACCAAGGCGGCGTTGCTGACTTCGGGCGAAAACGCTGGTAAACCCAGCAAGCGACAGTTTGTGCTGGATGACAAGACACGGCAGGAAGCGCAAGCCCGGGTCCGGACGCTACTGGACCAGTTTCCGGTATATCCCGAACTTGATTTGGAGACATTGAAATCCTGTTTTTCCCGGACCCGTTGATGCGTTGCGCACGCAAGCCCCCTCTATCGCCCGGGAAACATGCGTTGCGGCAGACCCCTGCCATTCGCACCGTTTAATGATATACGCAGACCGTGATTGATGGTTCCGCAAACCGTGATGAGGATCTCTATTCATGCCAAGTATTGCAATTGTTGGCGCTTCCAAGGACAGAACAAAGTATGGCAATAAAGCCGTACGGGCATTTATACGGGGGGGATGGACGGTGTACCCCGTGAACCGTAAAGAAAACGAGATCGAAGGGGTGCAGGCCTACCCCGGCATCGGCGACATCCCCGGCCCGGTGGACCGTATTTCACTCTACGTCCCTCCTGAGGTGGGCATTACAATGCTTGAGGACATCGCGTCGAAAAATCCTTCGGAGTTTTTTCTGAATCCCGGTTCGGAAAGCCCCGCACTGGTGGCGGCCGCGG
Source organism: Candidatus Hydrogenedentota bacterium (assembly GCA_022706235.1). GTDB lineage: Bacteria > Hydrogenedentota > Hydrogenedentia > Hydrogenedentales > CAITNO01 > JAAYBJ01. Next base: position 18,328 of record JAKJCY010000065.1, read on the forward strand.
AACGTCTCGGCATGAAGCCCATCCTGGCGTGCAGCATTGTGAATATCGGCCTTCGCCCGGACATGTTTCCCGATGCGTAATGGTTACAACGGCGGCTCTCTTCAGATTTACAGCATCCGATGGCTACACTAACTGACGAATTCGTCGGGCGTGGAGAACTTGTGACATGTATATCGATGTGACTGCCTTGTCGCATATAGGCAGGAAAAAGGACAAGAACGAAGACAGTTTCGGCGTCTTTGATGATATGGAGCCGGGACTGCGCCTGTTTCGGCAGGGAATGCTGATGGCGGTAGCCGACGGGCTCGGAGGCCATGTGGGCGGAGATATCGCATCCAAGCTGGCGGTCTCCATGCTGAAAGACATTTTAAAAGACGACCCGCCCCCGGAGGAAGATATCGATTCTGAACGGGAAGACACGTTTTATAGAGACACGATAAAAAGGGCCATGGAACGCGCCAATGACAGCATTTTTCAGACCAATCGGGACTTGATCAAGAATAAACGGCCCATGGGAACCACCTTGTGTACAGTATTGATCCGGCCCCATTACGCCTATGTGGGAAACGTGGGCGATTCCAGGGGATACCTGTTCAGAAACGGGCAATTCACGGCGCAGACGGAAGACCACAGTTGGGTGGACGAACAGGTGAAGCAAGGACTGATGTCCCGGGAAGAAGCGAACAAAGATAGCCGCAAGAATCTGGTAACCCGCTGTATTGGAACCCATGAGACCATTGAGGTAGACCTGTACCGGTGGCGGATTGAGCCGGGCGACCAGCTGTTGGTCTGCACGGACGGCCTTATTAACATGGTGGATAACACTGAAATCGCGTCGGTTCTCAACCAGAAAGCCACCACCCGCGAAAAGGTGCACCAGTTAATTGACCTTGCCAACAAGAACGGCGGAAAGGATAATATTACAGTCATACTGGCATGGTTAAATCCGGATCCGAAAACCCTGAAAACACTGCGTATGCGCGAATGGGTGCGAAAGCAGGAAGAAAAAATCAAGAAAATATTTGTGGTAAGTGTGTTCGGGCTGCTGTGTTTTTTTATGGGCTACCTGGTGCGGTATTTCAGTACGCGTTGAATTCAGGAAGGGCAGGGTTGCCCTCCCCTTTAAAGGTACGAAATTGGCCCAAATTTAAGATAACGAAAATTAATCACCGCCAGATTTGAAGAAATTTCTCACCGTAATTAAATGATTGCCAATGCAGCATTACAAGTGTTGCAATTAGAGAAAATCCATGTTATAATCGGTCCGATTTGCGCGGATATTGGTATAATGGAATGGCAACGGTGGTATGCGGGGAACAGGGCGATCTCTCTGCGGCGCACAAGAAAGTTTGCGCAGCCCTATGTTGCGAGCGAAAAAGGCGTTCTGTTGCAGGTTGTAAAAGCGATATCAACCAGGATGGAGGAATGTATTCATGTCAAGTTTTGAAACAGTGGCGGGAATGTTGTTTGAATCAAAATACAGGCCGTCACGCCGCCTATACAGTCTGTTGGTGCTTTGCGTTTTTTTAGGCATGCTTGCCTGGGAAGCCTCCGCTGAATTAACACAAGTCTCGGTCGGCGGGGAAATTCGTATCCGCGGCCGCTGGTATATAAATGCATGGGAAGATCAGAAACCTCTTGTGAACCGAATCGACAGCGGTTATCTTCCCTGGCGTTCTATCGGATCCACCGGCACCACGTCCTTGTTCAAATGGGACAGCGACGGCAAGGATTGGACCCGTTATGAATCTTCTGTAAAGCTCAATGTCAAGGCGGATTTCACAAACAATGTGACGGCCTTTATCGAATTCTATGACTGGTATGTATTCGGCGAGAGCTTCCGGTCGGACTATCTTACCGGCGCGGATAGCCGTGGCGAAGGCCCGGAAAAGGTGCAATTGAATCAGGCGTACATCGAAATGCGGCGGATTTGTGACACCCCATTAACCTTGCGCGTCGGCCGGCAGGAACTTCTTTTCGGCAACGGGTGGCTGCTGTCTAACATGCTGACCCCCTCCCAGTACCTGTCGCATGACGCCATACGACTCACGTATACGGGGACAAATTATACGGTGGACGCTTTCGCCGCGAAACATAATGACAGCATGCAGCTGTTTGATGACCAGAAAAACCTCTACGGTGTCTGGGGCACCTATACCGGCTTTAAACCCCTTTCCATGTCCGCGTACTGGTTATATGTGCATGACAATACGGACATCGAAACGGGCGAGTCTACGGCCCTTGGCAGCTGGGTGAATTCGTTGCTCGGGCGGCATTTCGGTTCGACTAAACTGCATACGCTTGGCATACATTTATTAGGTAAACACGCCGGGTTCGACTACAGCCTTCAAACGGCCTACCAGTTTGGTGACGCGGAACACATTGGCGCGATGTTCAACAACGGCGGAATCTTCTACGGCGATAATGATGCCAAGTACGACAATTGGGGCGGAGAAGCCATTCTCGGCTACACTTTCGAAGATATAACCTGGAAACCGCGACCGTTCATCATGGGCGTTTATTTCCAGGGAGAGGATAACCGCGATGTCAGTTTCTGGGAATGGTTGAATCCCTTCTATGAACCGGAAGCGAGCGTGTCTTTTAACCGCTTGTTCAGCGACAGGAATTATTCGTGGACTATCAACGACAACAGTTGGCTGTCCAATTTTATTCAACTCAGCGCCGGCTTGGAGCTTCAGTTGACGGAAAAAGTGCTTCTCAACATGCGCGTGTCCAAGAACTGGGCGGATGAGCCCTTTAATCCGCCCAAGTCCATCAAACTGGGCGGAAACCGCGTTTATGTTGCGCCGAATCTGAGTTTCTGGACCGACAAAGGCAGTGACGACCTGGGATGGGAAATCGCTAGCTATGTCATGTACAAATATTCGCCGGATTTGACCTTCGGCCTGTTTGGGAATGTACTTTTCCCGGATGATGGCCTTACCAATGGCAGTTTCCTCCATTTTTATGGTACCCAGTTTAGTGGCGGCACGGATGATGACACCTCCGCCTATCTTTTCTGGATGGCCATACTTAAGTTCTAAGTTCCTTAAAACCGTTGCGCTCCGGAGATGTAACAGAATGCCCGCAAGGGTTTGTTACGAGGGCGGCGGCGGTTCATTAATTAAGATGCCAGGCCGTTGCCGGGTCCGATAGGGCGGCAGCGGCTTTTTATACGAAGCCTCCCCGCCAGAACGGGCGCCTTTTATTTCCTCGGCAGTTTCAGGATGCCAAACAGAATCACATAATAATGGCTTGTGAAGAGGGGGGAGGCCCTTTTCTACGGAGTCTAAGCGGTTCATCGCGGACCTGTGCAATGAAAATTTGAATTGCCTTTCCTTTTTTGTTATCATTACACACCCCGTTACATGTAATCTGCTTTGTATTTCCAATTAGTCCTGAATACATACTTCCCATGGGAGGATAACGTTGTGAAAACATTTGTCCCCACAGAAGGGGCTGTCAAGAAGCAATGGCGCATCATCGACGCTGAAGGCAAGTCCCTTGGCCGTGTTGCCGCGGAGGCAGCCAAATTGCTGCGCGGCAAGTATAAGCCCGAATACACGCCCTTTCTGGATTGCGGCGATCCCGTCATTATTGTGAACGCAGCAAAGGTTCGTGTCACAGGCACGAAGATGGAAAAGAAGACCTACTACAGGCATTCGGGGTACCCCGGCGGGCTCAAGGAAATCCGCCTGAATGCCATGATGCGCAAGCATCCCACGCGTGCGCTGGAAATCGCCATTAAAGGCATGCTCCCCGGCAATAGTCTTGGACGCAAGTTGGCGCGCCAGTTCCGTATATATGCGACTGCGGACCATCCGCACGAAGCCCAAAACCCTGTACCCTTCACCGTCGAATAATTGGTTTTCTACTGGAGAAAAGATACTGTGATAGACGCAAAAACAAACGAAATTGTGGCGCTTGGCCGTCGTAAACGTGCTACGGCCAGGGTTCGTATTAAACCCGGTTCCGGTCTGTTTACGGTCAATGGCCGTCCGGTGGACGAATACCTTGCCCGGGATACTCTGGTTCAGATGGCGGTTCAGCCTCTGGAAACGGTGGGGTTAAAGCAGAGCATGGATGTGCGGGCCATTTGCACTGGCGGCGGGCTCGCCGGTCAGGCGGGCGCCCTGTGCCTGGGTGTTGCCCGCGCCCTCGTTGAGAATGACGAGAACATGCGCACGGCACTCCGCTCTTCGGGGTTGCTCACTCGCGAACGCAAGAAATACGGTCGTCCCGGCGCGCGCAAACGTTTCCAGTTTTCGAAACGTTAACCTTTTCTGCCGAGAATACAATTCCGCCGCTTTTGCGGCGGTTTTTTTTTGTTCGGATTCGTTTCCCTTTCGCATTTCCTTTTAGGGATGTTTTATGAGTACAATGAAGATATAATCCGTGTCACAATGATTTTAACTTGTTATTTTCCTGAAAGAGTCTTGTATGAAGATAGACTGCCGTAATCGTGAGAAAACGTATATGTCTACAAGGAGTATCGGAGAATTCCTTTTCCTGTTTC
>JAKJCY010000066.1 GCA_022706235.1 Candidatus Hydrogenedentota bacterium
CCGCGAATAACATCATGCCCGTGCCTGGCCAGTCCCGATAGATATACGGAAACCGGATTGCGCTGCAAATTGATGATATAGAGATAGGTTTCCCCATCGAAACGGACACAGCGGGAGCGTACACCTTCCAACGGATATCCATGTGCGTTGAGCGGCCGTGCGGTTTCAGGCAACACGCCGCCGACCAAAGCCGCATCCAGCGCATGCAGATATTCCGTCGGCAGGTTCATACCCCGGACCAGAATCGTGTTTGCCGTAGCCCGTATGACATCGGTACGGGAGTGCCCTTTTTCATTATAAGGAATGGGGGTACCGACACGGGCCACCATGCCGCCATCTTCCACATACTGGGCCACATGTTCAAAGGTATCGTCCGGGACGGCCATGGTGTTGGGGAGTATAAGCACCTTGACTCCTTCGAGTCCGTTTGTTTTGATTTGCTGTTCAGTCAGGAACCGGACGGGAAATCCCGCGAACGAAGCGCCCTCAAAGGCGAATTGCGCCGACTCCAGGTGGGGCACCCCGTCATCCATGATTTTCGAAGCCTCGCTGAACAGGATGGCGATTTCCGCCGGAGCCTGTTGAAATGCCATGATGATCGGGGCGAGGCGGTTGATTTCCATGGCGGCAAGCGCATAGGCCGCCAATGCTTCAGGATGCTGGAAAATGGAAGAATCCGGGGAAAGGGCCATGCCCGTTACGCCGGACATTACCGCCTCCCAGACCACGCTGCGCACGAATTTCTCCCGCAGGTTGTTGTCTGAAAGGGATGCCACATCGATGTCTCCGTTCAGGACGAATACGGGTTTTTGTCGCGCGTAGGAACGCATGAGCGCTATGGTGGCATGGGGATAGGGATAATTCATGGCATACATGCCCTGTCCGGCTTCGAAGTGTGCGGATGACCCATGAATATCCATCATGCCTGCCATGTCTTCCCGGCTCGGAGAATTGCGTGTTTCACCCGGCAGGAAGGGGGAGTCCGGCAGCGTAATCATGACTGGCACATTGGGCGCGACGGCGGCGAGCTCTTGCTTGATGGCGGCGAAAAAGTTGGTAATCAGGCCGCGATGAAAGGTTTGCCACTCGAACTGGTAGGTCCGCTGATTCTGGTAACTGTGTTCTGGATATTCACCCCAGATGGTGATTTCATCATGGTCGGCCAGGTGGCTCCTCCACAGGCGGTTCAGGTCGATGCGGTCGGGATAGCGTTCTTTAACGGAAGCGACGAATTGTTGCCGGACGGGTTCCCCGTCATACTTGAATTGCGGCCCCCACGCGATGCTGGCGCCGGCGGGCGGGTAGGGTTGCGCACCGGCCATACTGACCAGGTCCTCCATCAGATGGAGGTAATAACTGGAGAATCCGTCATGTGCCAGATTCACAAAACCGGATTCGAGCAGTTCAGGCCAGGTATCCATCATCGGTCCTTCAACGGCTGCCTGTTCCAGTTGCATGACCCAGGGGATCCTGAGTTCCCCGGTTACACGGGCCAGCGCCGACACCTCCTCTTTCAGAATACTGATATCCCTGTTGGCCGGGAGTTTCAGTACGGCAAAATTAAGCCCATGATTTTTGAGCCATTCTGTTTGTTCCCCCAGAGTGGCGGCGCCTCCATAGACGAGGGAGAGCGGGCTCCCTGTCGTGTCCGTATTCGCGGATGGCTCGGAATCCAATACGGCCCCCATCAGAAACAGCGGCTTGTCGTTTTCAAAAATACCGCCGTCATGGATGGACACCCGTTCCGGGTAGGGTATATGGTCCAACAGTTTTTCGGGAAGAATGTTGATGAAGGTTATTTCGGCGCGCAGCACTTTTATCGCTTCCCTGGCATAGGTCAGGTTTCGGTCTGCCAAGCGCCAGTTTCCCTGGGCAATTGCCTGTTCCGCTTCTGTCAGGGCCCCTGCGGTTATCTTGCTGCGCACTTGGAGCGAAGTGGTATTTCTGGAGGAATCCGAAGTCCCTGCGGACCGTTCTTCCCCGTTCGCCTCTGAAACCAGCGAAGTAATGCCTTTTTCCAGTTCAGCCAGAATGGGCTTTAGCGTATCCACTTCCTCCTGCCAATGGGCGGCACTGACACGGTTTACCGGTAACAAATACCGGGCGGGAGAAAAAGAGTCCGCATAATCTACCGAGACCAGGAGGGCATATCTTCCCGGTTCCAGGTCCGTCGGAACCCAGTTAATGGTCAAGTCATTTCGGCCGGGACGAAGGTCCGTGGTTATCTCTGATTCCTGGACGATGGCGCTGTCCTGGTTTTCCATGGTCAGGCGGATGCTGGTCTGTTCGAAGGGGATGGTGGTCACGATCTCAAATGCCAGCGGAATCGTTTCTCCAAGGCTGGCCGTTTCGGGATAATGCAGGACGAAGGTCAATTTTTCGCCATCCGTAATGACGGGGTTCCCCAGCCACAGTTCTTCAACGCCGACGGCATCCGCGGCGGCTGCCGCAGATAGAACATAACCGCTGTGAAGTGCCGCGGCAAAGCAGATGAGGAGAGATAACCGGACAACCCTTTTGGTTGTAGTCATTGATAGTTCCTTTCACGATGATCCATTCCACAGGTATCAAAAGGTCGAACAGGGGCATTCTTCTTAACAGGCCGGTGCCGCCCCGGGGATTTCTTCTGGGTTGCCCCGCCCGTAAAAAAAAATGGGGCAACGCGTACTCTTCAGCGTTCAACTGGTATTTTAACGTTTGTAGGGTATAAGCGGCATTATTATCGTGCTCAATTACGTTTTAACGCCGTCTATTGTATGTTTCGGAGGCATCCGTATTCAAAGAGTTAAACGGATTTTTCCAATTTCATGATGACGTCAAGTTTTGATGGGGAGAATGTGCGATCAAAAGGGAGTTGAAAGTCCTTGGCAGGCTGGACTATGATGAGAAACCAAGTTCGAACATTCCCCCGGCGTATGTGTGCGAAGAGAAGCGGTAGTATGGGCGGAAGTTATGCTCTTCCATTGACGACGGACGGCGGAGAATATCTGTAGTGCCTTTTTGCGGTTCCTCCGGCGGGAGGCCTGTCCGGCGATGCGGAGTGGACTGCGGATTCAAAAGGGAATATGTTTTTCATAATGCATCGGCAGTATCCTGTCTTGTTTTCATTCGCCGTTCCCATGAACGTGTTCCCGTACGTACTGACGCGACTAAATAGTTGTATCTTGATACACAATGCCCCGACCCACGGGTTCGGGCGGGATGGACACCATCCGGTTACAAACAAGCGAGACCGTGGTTCCGGCAGGCGCCGCTTGTTTTTCCGCGCCCTGCGTTCTCCTGGGAGCGTGTCGCATTCCGGAACACTGAGGACAGGTAAAGAAATTTATTCAAGGGATGTGCCTATTTTCTGAAGGGTAATGGCGTCATGCCCCAACTTGTGATAGAACAGCCGGGGGTTCCTCCCATGGCGGTGCCCGTTTCGGGCAAAGAGATAACATTCGGCCGTTCGGAGGACAATGATGTTGTTCTGACGGCGGAAGAGGTATCCCGTTACCATGCCCGCATCGTATCTAAAGACGGGAGGTTCTTTATTGTTGACCTTAAGAGCCTGAACGGCACCTACGTGAATCGCCAGCGCATTACCGAACAGCCGCTGAGACATCTTGACGAGATCTGGTTAGGCCGCAGGTGCCATCTCCTCTATCGGGACGATACGATGTTCGGCTCATTAAGGCCGGTACCAGAGGAGGTTAAAGACGGGCAAAACGACGATCTGCAACGGTCCATCCAAGATATACGCAGGGAGATGAACCAGGCGGGCAGGGATATGACGCTCATGGGCCGTAAGGCGAAGGCGGAGGCTGGGGACATGCCGGAAAATCCGGTCCAGCCGCTCCCTTCGCAGGAAGAACTGGTGCGCATGAGCCGGGCTTACCGCAGGCTGGAAGCGCTTCACAAGGCGCATCAGGTCATTATTTCCAACTTTGACCTGAACAAACGGCTGACCGATATGCTCGAAACCATAATGAACCTACTCCAGGCGAAACGGGGCTTTGTGCTCTTGCGTGAAGAGAAAAATGACATGTTGCGGGCGATTGTCTCTTTACAAATGGGGCTCGATCTCAACGCCTCTTCCCCGAGCATGGGTATTGCGGGACGTGCCGCGATAGACGGCGAACCGGTGTTGATGCACGACCGGGATTCCAACAAAGAATTCGGCGACCGTGCAAGCATCATCGCCAAGCGCATTACAAGCGCCATGTGCGTGCCGCTCAAGGTGAAGGACCTGATCCTGGGTTCCATTTACGTGGACACGGACGCCCCCGATATGCATTTTACCGAAGAGGACTTGGAGTTGTTTCTTTCATTGGCCTCGCAGGCCGCGCTGGCCATTGACAACGTGAAGCTGCATGACCGTGTAGTGGAATCGGAGAAAAAACGGCTGCATCTTGCCCGGTTTCTGCCGGGTGCGCTGGTCGAAAGAATTATGAATGAATCCGAGACTCTGGCGCTCGGCGGCAGGAAAACCCGGGTGACGACCCTGTTTTGCGATATCCGAGGTTCCACGGAAATCGCGGAACAGATGAATTCCCAAAGCCTGATTGCCCTGCTCAACGAACATTTTACGGCGATGACCGATATCGTCTTTGCCTATGAAGGCACCCTGGACAAGTATATCGGTGATGAAATCATGGCCGTGTTCGGCGCGCCCATTATGTTGGGGGAGGAACCTTACCGGGCGGTACGCGCAGCCATGGATATGCAACGGAGAAACGCCGAGTTGAACATGACGCGGAAGGAAGAGCGGCGACCCCAACTGCAGATCGGGATTGGCATCGATTCCGGGGAAGTGGTCGCGGGCTATATCGGTTCTCCCAAGCGGATGGATTTTACGGTGGTGGGGGACCGCGTCAATACGGCGAAGCGGTTTTGCGATATGGCGGCACCCGGCAAGATTGTCATAGGCCAGGAAACCTGGGACGCGGTGAACGATAAGATAAAAACCGCTTCCCTGGGCACCCTGATTTTGAAAGGTAAGCAGCAAGCCGTTCGGGCCTATGAGGTCATCGGTCCCCGAAAATAAAGTCTGTGGTATGGTGGCGGATAATAGAAGGAAAAACACCCTTGCGAATCATGATTACCGGTGGCGGCACGGGAGGGCACACGTCCCCCGCGCTCGCCGTAATAGAAGAATTGAGGCGGCGCGATCCCCATCTGTTGCTGCAATGGATCGGTAAACGGGGGGGGATGGAAGAAGAGGTGGCCCGGCGGAATAACGTTCCTTTTCGGGCCCTGCCGGTGGAGGGATGGTCGCGGCGCAAATCCCCCAGGATGGCGTGGATCCTCTTGAAACTGGCATATTCCATGGCGCGGGCCTGGATGTATCTCAAAGTATTTCAGCCCCAGGCGGTATTCGGCGTGGGGGGGTATGTCAGCCTGCCCGCCCTCTGGGTGGCGCAGCGCATTCATATCGTGACCCTATTGCATGAGCAGAATAAACGCCTTGGGCTTGCCAACCGGCTGTGCGCGGGGCGAACCACGCGCCTGCTGCTCAGTTATCCGGAAACCGAGGGCGCCTATCCCCGGGACCGGGCCCTGCTGACCGGCAATCCCGTGCGCCATGCCTTTCTCCATCCGCCGGAAAAAGAAAAGGCACAAGAGCAGCTCGGATTGAACCCGCATATCCCGGCGATATTGGTGGTCGGCGGCAGCCAGGGCGCCCATACCCTCAACGAGGCGACGGTTCATCTGTTGCGGGAATTCAAGCCGGAGGAACTCCAGGTCATCTGGTCGGCGGGAAAAGCGGAATACACACAAGCAAGGCATGCCGCGGAGGAGGCGCCAAACAAGGCCAAGGTGCATGCTTTCATTGAAGACATGGCCACGACGTGCGCGGCCGTTGACATCGTAGTTTCACGGGCCGGCGCTTCCATGACGGCGGAATTGGCGGCGTTGGGAAAACCGTCCATCCTTGTGCCCTATCCTTTCGCGGCGGATAATCACCAGGAACACAATGCCCGGGCCTTCCAGGCCGCCGGCGCCGCGGAGGTGCTGCTGGACAATGAATGCACAGGCGAGCGCCTTGCCGAACATATACGCAGCCTGATAAGCGATACGGACAGATTGAAAAGCATGGGGGAAGCCGCCAAATCACTCGCAAGGCCCCTTGCCGCCGAGGAAATCGCCGAAACCATTATTCAGATTGTGTATCAGGAATCGGAAAATCGTCCCGAAAACGGGTGAATCCCATCGCCCATGAGAAATGGTCCCTCCCTCCGGCAGGGCATGCCCTGTGCCGCAGGGGGGGGAGGGGCTGGCGCCCGTTCCCGTGTCGGGGTGTTTCACGCCCGGGCAGGAACACTTCCGGCTCAGGCGTATGATGGCTACGAAGCCGCTATGCGAAACGGTCCGTGACGACAATTTCCTCAAGTGGTAATTGGCCGCCTCGCGGGTTCGCGGGCGCCGTCGCCTTGCCGATGGCAAGCATCATGGAAATCACATGGTCTTGCGGAAGGTGAATCAGACGTGCGACAGCGTCAAAATCAAACCCCACCATCGGGCAGGAATCATAGCCCATGCTTTTCGCAGTCAGCATCAAGGTCTGCGCCAGGATGCCGCAGGAGCGCATCACCTCGTCACGTTGTACCTGGTCACGTCCGCGATAATAATTATCAATGGCAGGTAAAATGAAGCCCAGGAACTCCTCCGATGTATTGCGCCAATACCGGCGGGGTTCCTTTTCCCAGGATTTTACATCGCCGCAAAGGACCAGTAACAAGGAAGCATCCGTCACCTGGGACTGGTTCCAGGCAACTTTGCGCACTTCCCCGCGCAGTTCTCTGTCGCATATTCGGACCATACGCCAGTTCTGTATATTGAACGAGGTGGGCGATAACAGGGCCAGTGACAGGAGTTGCTGCACTTCAGGTTCAGGGATGATGTATGCTGGATCAAAATGCTTGACGGCGCGCCGTAGTTCAATGGCTGTGTTCACTTCCATGAAGTCTTCCTTTCCTGCGTAAGTATATCTGTTGATGGTCTCTTTGATAGAGACGCTTTTATCCGGAGTGCCTGTACGCTTCCCCTGAATTTTTGCGGGCATGGCGCACACGATCAAAGAAATGTGGCACAGTTTCCGCCGCTTGGTTATGTGCAAACCCAAAGGATAAAGTCAGACTTCCTGACCTCGACAGGGTTTCGACGTGGTTTTTCGGAAAACAGTATGGCACAAAAGTTTGCCGCAAAAGACCGTAAAGAAGGGACAGACTACCAAATAGCAAGCATGAAAAACAGGATTATACGCTGTACACAGGGGCTATTTGGCAGTCAGTCCCTTCTTTACTCAGTCTCTGTGTTTTCACAAAAAGTGCCATTGTATATTCCGATGAGTTCAGGAAGAGTGAAAGTATCTATCCCTGCGTTCACAGGCACAAACAATCACCTCTACGCTACGGCAGGGAACAGTCTCATTTTTTCTGTGTTGCTCATCAGGACCATGCTTCCTATTATAGCAGCTCTATCCTGAAAATTACCATTCGCCACGTCCGTGCCGTGTGGAGGAAGCCGTGTTTTGAACACGGGACAAAACTTGGCGCGGGAGTCTCCCCGACCCCTTGGTATAGCGGACAACCCGATTATTTCTGCCTGGCGCGGTGTGCGTTCAATTGCACCAGTTTCTCCCGGGCGGGCCCATGGTCCGGGTCCATTTTCAACACCAGTTCCATGTAGTGTAATGCCTGCGGATAATCGTGATTACGGATGTAACGGATTCCAAGGTTATAACGGGTCGTACATATTTTGTGTTTCAGCCGGGGATTGGAGGCGTCTTTTTCGTTGGCGGTACGGAAACAGCGTAATGCCTCACTATAATCCCGTTTTGCGAAAGCAAAATCACCGCGGCATTCCTCTTCCGACATGCCCTCTTTCCAATGGGTGTTTTTAAACGCGTCGTACTCTTCCTGTCGTTTTTTGAGGTAAGTATTCGCGTCATGAATGGATTTGACGGCGCTGCGCTCGACAAGAATCATCATGTTGTTTCCATGCTGCTCTTCGGGCCAGAGATAGAAGCGGGGTTCTTCGGTCCATTGGCGGTGCACGGGACGCCCCAGGATGACTTCTTCATCGCTAAATTTAACCGCTACCGGCCGTTCACCGGGCGCTTCATGCTGCTCATAGTCTCCCGGTAAAAAATGCCCGTCAAAACTTTTTACATAGAAGATTGCTTTAATCGTTTCAAAGGGAATTTGTATTGTCCGATTTTGAGTCTCCCCCTGAACCGTTTGCAATTCCAGATGAAAGGCGGGCATCTTACGATTCAAATCGTAACTCATGCCGTAATACACTTCACCTTTCTTGGTGCGCACCACCAGCTTCTGACGATTTCGTCTTGCTGGTAACGGGGTAAGTTGTTGCTGTTCCCTGTCGCTATTTACCGCTGCTACAGATTTTTCCACCATAGGACATCTTTCCCTTATGTCAGATATCCCTCCCTAAAGTACCTGTAAGCAGGTTCAGTATAGCACAAGTCATTTTTAAATTCAATAGGAAGATGGGGAAATTTTGCAAGAAAAAGTTTATACACTTTACGATTTGGCAATACAGCAGTTCATCAATTTACACCTATCATTTTATAAACGGAAGAGCGGTGGATTAAAATAATATAAATATTTTTTAACAATCCATTTGATATTATTAACAATATGAAATATAAAAAATATAAAAATCAGGCACTGGAGCCCCAAAAAAAACAATTCCTCCGTCCGTCATTGCGGGTTCCGTACCGCCTGTGGTGACGATGCGTCGAAAAAATAAGCGCGTTAAAACCGTCGACGCGAGCGCAGGAAAAACTTACCAAACCACCGGCACAGCGGCTGGATTAACATTGATTTGCCTATGCCTTTTGACGGATAGTTCATTTTCTGAACACTTGAATAAACTGTGGGCTTGTTTTCGAGTCTCCGGATACTATCCTGCACTCCAACCGGTAATCTCCAGCGTTCCAGTGAAGATGTTTTAAGACCGCGTTTGACTCACCGGGCGCCACCGCTTGCTGGATTTCTTTTTCTCCCAGTTTCAGGAAAAGTATGGCGGTTTCGACAGGAGCGTCAAAGAGGACTGTTACGTCATATTCACTGGTTTCTTCCACCCGAATTTCCCAAAAACCGCCGGCTTGCTTACTTGTCCAGTTGGCGGCGTCCCGTGCATCTTGCCGGGTCAATACAACTGGATTCTCCTGTTCGCTGCCCAGGTGAATGCGAACCGGGCCATAGCCCCGCGTGCTGCCGACATCCTGAAACCAATTCAGATAGGCGTCGCGCAGTTCCTTCACGATTTCCGGATGCAGGGGCGCCACATCCCGTTCTTCCGCCGGGTCGCCGGACATGTCATATAACTCGGTGCCGTTTACCAACTTCCAGCGCTGCTTTCGGACGGCGCTGTTCTTGAACGCTTCCGGCATATTGCCGCGGTGCCATTGAAAAAACAACGTGCGGTCGGGCCAGGGAAGGGCGGCAGGACTTTCCCGCAGAAGCGGCGCCAGCGTTACGCCGTCGAAAGCGGGCCCTTCGTTCAGGGAAACAGCGCACAGGCTCAGCAGCGTGGGTGTGATATCGATGGCTGCGGCAATGCGGTCTATGTCGCGTCCCCCGGAAAAACCGTTCGGCCAACGGATAAAACAGGGTACCCGAATACCGCCGTCATATACACTGCCTTTCCACCCCCTGAGGCCCGCGGTATAGCGGTCGTTTCCGGCCAGCTGTTGCGCCCCATTATCCGTGATGAACAGCACAATGGTGTCGCGTTCGAGGCCCATATCGGACAGGCCCTTCAGCACACGGCCGATATGATAGTCCGTATTGGTAATCATTCCGTAGACGCGGGCGGTTTCCTCGTTCAGTCCCGGCAGGTTATAGGGGGCAACGTCTTCCTCGGGAACTTGCAGCGGCGTATGGGGGGCGTTGAAAGCCAGGTAGGTGAAGAAAGGCCTCTCCCGGTGTGTTTCCATAAATGCCAGGGCGGCCGTGGCAAAAATGTCGGAGCAATATCCCGGATAGCGCTCCTGACGCCCGTTGTGCTGTAGCATGGGATTGAAATAGGTGTCTTGCCGCACGAAAAATTCCGGATCGGAAGGTTGGGCAATGCCACCGCCGCGGTGCACCAATGATTCGTCAAAACCACGGTCTATCGGCCGCAATGGCCAGGTGTCGCCCAGGTGCCATTTCCCGAAAATACCGGTCGTATAGCCCGCGTTTTTCAACAGGGCGGCGATGGTCTTCTCTTCCGGGTCCATCATGGACCTGCCCGCATAGGTGTCCACGACCCCCGTCCGGTAATTATAGCGTCCGGTCATCAGGCATGCCCGGGTCGGCGAACACACTGGGCACGTGTGAAATCGGGTGAATCGCACACTCTCCTCATGGAGCCGATCAAGATGGGGTGTTTTAAGTATCGGATTGCCATGACAGCCCAAATCACCATAACCCTGATCATCCGTGATGATAAGCAGAATATTCGGGGGGCGTTGTGTGGCCGTGCCGGCCGCACCCGCCGGAGCGTCTTCGGCCCATGCCCTGCCGGAGGACACGGCCGCGCCAATAATGCCCGAGGATACGTTCTGCAGGAAAGACCGACGGTTCAGGGAAGGCATCATGTGGTTGTTTTCCTTATAACCGGAGGGAAGGCGAAGGTTCCGTTTATCGCTTGGTTTGTCCCCGTTGTCCTCGTTCCCAAATGTCCTCGTTCCCAAATGTCCTCGTTCCCAAATTCCATTTGGGAACGTAATCTCTCTTGAAATTCCATTTCCTTTTTCACGTTGGTGCGTTTGGCGTATTCAGGTGCTCGATCATGGTTGCGAAGTGGAACTTCGCCTGCAAGTGCGTTCCCAAATGGAATTTGGGAACGAGAGAACCCCGTCATTGCGAGGCACGAAGCAATCTCATCATAAAAAGGACTTGGTGTAAACCAGAGTGCTTCGTATTTCGAAATGACGCGTTAACGGGTCATACCCGTGTTGCAACCTATCCCTTTCGCTTGAGGTGTTCAATATAGGACACGACACGGTCCTGCCGGTACTCGCGGGCGATTTCCGAGGGAAGTTGGTCTTGCCCGTTTTTGATCTCGGGGGACATGCCCGTGCTTACCAGCAGTCCGATGATCTGGCCGTGGCCGAAAATCGAAGCCGTGTGAATCGGCATGTCGCCATAGGCATCTGTTATCTTGGGGTTTGCCCCGTGTTCCAGAAGCCATTCCGCTTCTTCACGTCTTCCCAGCATGGCGGCCACATGCAGCGGGGTCATACCGGTTACGTCCTGCGCATTAATATCCGCCCCCTTTTCCACCAACAGGTTCATGACCTGCAGTTGTTTGTACGTGACGGCGCTGTGCAGGGGTGTTTTCCGCTTCCCGTCCCGCGCCGACACCAGTGCCGGATTCGCATCCAGCAACTGCATTACGGTGTCCAGATTACCCCGTGCGATGGCATCGTGAATGCTGGGCGTGCAGCCGGAAAAGGTCATGCAGAGTACGGCGGCCAGACACGCGGGGCCAAGACGTGGATGGTGCTGTAACAGCACCGGAAAAAATCGGGAAATAACATGCGTAGTATGCGTCAAGGTACAAAGCCTCCTGTAAACATCTGGCGGAAAACCATACCCCCATTGTAAACAGAACATGCTTCCCTATGCCAGTTTGGCAATCAGGATAGAGCAGGTATCAACGGAGTGCCCCGGCGACTCATGGGCGCAAGCGGTGCGATTACGTGGCTCCTTCCAAATTTCATTTTGGGAACGAGTTTAAACAATATCCCTCTTGAAGCCCCTTTGAAGGGGATTGGATGTTGTCCTAAGCGTTTATGACAGTTCACGGATATGCCATAATTCATTTTAAAATGCACGTGCTTCTTGTAGGGATAGTTCCCGGCTCTATTAAACCTTACAATCCCGCACAATTAAAGGGGAGCCGCCCGAGGTATCTGTAGCCGACGTACAATTTGTGCCGTTTAAGCGATTCAAAAGGCAACTGGAATCGGGGGGTAAAGAATAGCACCGCAAGCAAATAGGCCTTAGCGCCTGTGCCCCATTTCGTGAAACCTACAATAGTACGGGTGCCACCCTGATTTCCAACAGCCTGGTATGCGACAATAAAAGAAGCATTCTTTTTTGGACTTGCTAAGAAAGGCGTTGCTTGTTAAAGACAGTTATGAAAACGTTTAGTTCTGACAACCGATGCCAACCGAGGAGGAAATAATGGAAATCCGCGTTACATGTCCCAAATGCAATGAAAGCCTTAACATCGATACTTACAAAGTGGGAATGCATACGCAATGTTCCCATTGCGGATACATGTTCAGGGCCACTGCGGATGAAGTGCCAGTAACGTCCTCGCCCGCAGCTTCCACGATAGACCCGGGAACCCCGGGCACGTCCCTGTTCTTTGATTTTGCGACGTTTAAGTTCATGATTATGGCGCATCTGGTAATCGTTATTTACTGGATGGGAACCGCCGCCTGCCTCCTTTTTGGATTGATAACCATTATGGCCTATGACAATTTGGGGGTTGGGCTGGCCATTATAATTGCAGGCCCGTTTATTTTACGGATAGTCTGTGAGTACACGATATTGTTATTCCGGATGAATGCGACCCTTACGGAGATACTGAGCAAGATGCAATAGCGCAAGGCGAGACGGCGGGTGGACGGGTGGAAAGCAACGGGTGTCCCCGTCCCCGGGAGAAGGATTCAAGGATGAAGGGGCAGGGGCGCTGTGGTTCCGATTTTATCCTTTGGGTTCTGATGCACCGTGCCGGATATTCCGCAACTGGCCGCAGGCGGCGTCGATGTCATCGCCGCGCTCTTTACGCAACGTTGCCTTGATCCCCGCTTGTTTCAGAACCGCGATGAAGCTCTCCCGCTGTTTTAAAGGAGAAGGCCGATAGTCGAGCCCCGGGACCGCGTTCCAGGGGATAAGGTTTACCGTCGCATCCAGACCGTGCATGAACCCGGACAGGGCCCTGGCCTGGGCGGTGCTGTCATTGATGTCCTTTATCAGCACCCACTCGATGGTAATCTGCCGGTTTCGTTTTTCCTGATACTGCAGGAGGGCGTGATGCAGTTCCTTCAGCGGATAGCGCCTGTTCAGGGGAACCAGCCGTGAGCGAAGGTCATCGTCTCCCGCATGGAGGGAAACGCTTAGCCGGACCTGCCAGGGTTCTTCCGCAAAACGCAGGATCCCGGCCACATCACCGGCCGTGGATACGGTAATCTTACGGGCGCCGATGTTCAGGCCTTCGGGATGCATCAGCAACCGGATACTTTTCAGGACGGCTTCATAGTTCTGGAAAGGCTCGCCCATGCCCATGTAGACGATATTGGGCGTGTTTGTTCGGTCCTCTCCCAGGCTTCCGGTCAGCCGCAGCGCCTGTTCCGTGATTTCCGCTGCGGACAGGTTCCGCCTGAAGCCTGCCTGTCCCGTGGCGCAAAAGGTGCATCCCAAGGCGCAGCCCGCCTGAGAAGAGAGGCAGAGCGTGATGCGGTGGCCCTGGGAAAGCAGCACCGACTCGATCGTTTCACCATCGGCAAGTTCATAGAGCGTTTTTTGCGCTCCTGTTTCCGGGGAGGACTGCAGTACACCGGGCGTCAACGCGGCGGGGGCATGGTTCTCCGCGATGCGCGTGCGGTCGGCCAACGGCATGTCGGTCATGGCATGGATGTCAAAGACTTGTTTTTTGTGCAGCCATTGGAACAATTGGCGGCCTCGCAGGGGCGGTCCCTGAATCCGTTCCGCGATTTCGGAGGGGAAAAGTCCGGTAAGCGCATCCGGGGATGTTTTTGGGGAAGGCATAGGGTATTCCTGAAGCGTCAAGACTGTCCGCCGGTGTTCAGATCCTCGAGGGAAGGGCCTTCACCGGCAAAAATGTCGACGCGGGTAAAATCGGATTTTTTCAATTCTTTTTCCCGTTCGGCCAGGTCGAACAGGAGCGGGTCCGGCGGCAGGTTGAGGTCCACGCGGCGCATGATAAAACGCATCCACGCTTCTTCTCCGGGATAGGTGGATTCAATTTCCGTGGGATAGCGAATACCTTCCTGTTCGTGATAGTCTTTCTTGAAGGTCCTGGCGACCACCTCCTTGTTTTCGTTAAGCAGAACATTCTCGAGAATTACCCATGGTGCGCCTTGCACTTTTATGACCCGTTTGCACCACGGATGCCTTCCCGTTATCCAAAATTCCACCGTTGCCGTCTTTTCGGCTTCGTCAAAAGCGGTGATCCGAACGTCGCGTTGATTGATGCTTTCCCAAATTTCAGGACAAAACATTTCCCGGACAATATCGGCTGAACTCAACGTTTCAAACGATTTGGCCTGGTCCTGAAGGCAATATTCTTTTCTGGTGGGAAACTCGATAAGAAAGGCGTCGTCCACGTAAGTGAGTTCGATGCCCCGCGTGCCATAGCGCCTGCCGATGATATTCAAACGGCCGGGCGCTTCGTAGAAAAGGCTGCTTTCCCTGGATATCTGGGTGGCTTCGATTTCCGGAATCTGCACCATGATCGTGCCGGCTGCGCGGAAGGTGCGCAAGGCGGCTTCATTGGCGGCCAGGCTGGATAGAATGGTATCCACGGAAGGGGCGCCGGGGGGAAGGGGCACCGGTTCGAACGGGCTTCCCAGGCGCACACATCCCGCGAGAAGCACCATAAACATCATACTGATGAGGGAAAAGGAGAGACGGCTGCGGGGCACATCTCTATCGCAGGCCGTGCGGTCAGTTTGGCCTGTGGCGGGCGCCTGCGCAGGGAGTTTGGCAGTCGTTGCAGTCGTTGGAGGATAAAGGGCAATGGCTTTCACGGCATATCCTTTTCAGGTTGCGGCACTTCCCCGATTGAAACACCGCGACGCATAGGCGCGCGTCTACTATTATATGTATTCCGGTGGGTACGACATAATACCGATCTTCCGCCCGGTGAATGAATGCCGAGGCGGCCTGCGTAGATTCAGGAAGGCAACAGCGCGCTTTTTATTGTGGAGTTTCCGTATCCGGTACTTCCAGGCGGATGCTTACGACATGGGTGGGGGTGCCCTCAAGAATGGTGATCCGGCATTGTTTGGTTTCGATTACCTCGCCGATGCCGGGAATGGAACCGGCAATATCGTTTACCCATCCGCCGACGGTTTCCACATACAGGTTTTCCAGGGGAAGCGGGATCAATTTCGTCAATTCTTCCAAAGGGGTGTGGGCGTCGATCACATAGGCGCGCGGTCCCACCTTGCGAATTTGCGTGGTGAGGATGTCGTATTCATCGTGAATCTCACCAAAGATTTCTTCTAGAATATCCTCAACGGTAATCAATCCGTCCGTCCCGCCGTATTCATCCGTGACAATGGCCATGGATTGACGGGCATCACGCATGGCCTTCAGCACATCGTCCAGTTTCAGCGTGTCGGGAACATGCAGTACGGGACGGATGAAGCGATTGATATCCTGTTGCTCTGGACGGGTATCCTTGATGAGGTCGAAGGCATTGACCATACCCACGACCTGGTCAATCGAACCGGAATAGATGGGCACCCGGGTCTGGCCGCTTTCGATCAGCAATTGGGTCAGTTCGCGTCGGGTGGCCGATTCCGGAAGCCCCAGAATCTGAATTCGGGGCACCATGATCTCCCTGGCAGCCCTCGTTTGCAGGTCAATGACGGAATGAATCATTTCGTGTTCGTCAGGATTCAGCGTCCCCTGGTCATGGCTTTCGTCCACCAGGATGCGCATCTCTTCCAGAGAGGCCAACAGCATGCGGAGATTCCGTGAATCCTGCTTGACCAACTTCAAAAAGTTTTGGGAAAGCCACGCAATGGGAACGGTAACAGGGGACAGCAGCACTTCACAGAACCGGACCAATGGAAACAAGGTCAAGGCCAGACGCGTTGGAAAATGTCTGAAGATGCTTTTAGACATGATCTCACTGAAGATGAGGAACATGGGTGTGGCAATGATGGAGGCGTATGTGGCTCCCATAGAATGCGTCAGCGCTGTCGTTCCAATTACCATGGCCAGGTTGGTTCCCACCAGCAGCATGGTAATGAGCCGGTTGGGATTCTCGTAATGAACGACAAGCCGCATGGCTGCCGGTTCGCGTTCTTTTTCGGCCAGATGCCGGATGCGAAACAGGTTCGCCGAGACGAAGCCGGTTTCGTAACCGCCGAAAAAACCGCATATGATCAGGCTGAGAATAAAAATCAGTAGGGAATACATGATTATGAATTATTTCCGTTTTCGCTCCCGGAGTGTCGCTTGTCCAGCACCATAACACGGGTGACACGCTTTTTGTCCACTTCCCGGATGACAAAGTGAAGGCCGGAATACTCAAGTTCATCTCCGGGTTTTAATATCTTGTCTGAAAGGGACATGAGAAAACCCGCCACGGTGGTATGTTCTTCGTCACCGGAAGTAATACCGATATGCTGCTCGAATTCCTCCAAGGGGCAGTTGCCGCCGATTTGCCATTCGCCAGGTCCGACTGTGGTAAGCATGGGCTTTTCTTCATCATCTTCTTCGCCAATGTCCCCTACCACTTCACGAATGGCGTCCTGGAGGGTTACCAGTCCCTCCGTTCCTCCAAATTCGTCCACGACAATGGCGATATGGATGCGCAGACGCTGCGCCATTTTTACGAAATTTCCTACGCTCATCGTCGCCGGCGCGAAATGGGGTCTGCGCATATAGGCGCTCACCGGCCGGTCCAGGCCGCCTTCCTCCATCACGGGAAGCAAATCTTTGGCGTAGAGTATACCGGTAATATGGTCCAGGTCTTCCCGGTAGACCGGCATGCGGGCATATTCATGCATGCGCACCGTTTCCAGTGCTTCGCTGATTGAAGCTTCCTCGCGTATGCCGATGATATCGGGCCGGGGCACCAGAATTTCATCCAGGGTGACATCTCCAAATTCAAGAATGCCTTCGATCATATGGCGTTCTTCTTCTTCAATGATGCCGGAAGCTTCGCTTTCCGATAAAATGCTCAGAAATTCATCATCCGTTAGAAACGGGGCAGGCCTTACTTCGCTCAGCCGTGTTATCCGGAAGATGAAGCCGACAAAAAGCATTGCCACATAGCGAAACGGCGTCATCACCTGGTAGATCAAGTACAGGGGAACCACCGCGGTGATGGCGAATGCACGCGGTTGCAGCGCCGCAATGACCTTAGGGGATATCTCTCCGAAGAAAAGCAGAACGCAGGTAGTCAAAACAACAGATGCCGCGTACGCGTAGGGCGCCGGCGCCAGGAAAGCGTGCTTGAACACATCGGCCAGGGGCTCCGCAATGGTGATGCTTAGGATGATATTGACAATGGTGTTTCCCATCAATATTGTGGTAAGCAGGCTGCCCGGACGCGTCATGAGATGCGCTATGAGCCGCAACAGCCAGGAACTGGAAGCGCCCATGGACCGCAATTCAACATTATTCAGGGATAGAAAGGCCACCTCGCTTGCGGAAAAAAAAGCGGACAAACCGACTAGAATCAAGGTAACCAGACCGATACCCGGGGTCAGGATGGTGTACCAGGGTACGGCGCGGGTATCAGTGGAAGAAGCGACCTCCAGCACTGCCGCCGTATCCGCCAGGGCAAAATAACACAGCAGCCCCGCGCCCGCCGCGAGGGCAGTCCATGTTCGAAAGGCATATGCTTTTTTTAGCGGTATTCGAGGCGGTTCTCCGCCGGGGTCATCTTCCAACAGTCTTCTGCGCTCCTTTTTTATATGGAAACACGGTCACAAAAAGAAGTGGTATTATACCATTACCGCCAGACATTTTCTATTCCGGTATCGAGATAATAAGCCTGCTTTTCTTGCATCCGCTTTCTGTCTGCCCTTTTAGCATGCGTGTACCCCAGCAGATGCAGCAATCCGTGGCAATACAGCAGCATCATTTCCTGCTGCATTGCCTTCCGGTCATCGCCGCAAAACCGCTGCACGGTTTCCAGGGAAATAACAATGTCGCCAAGAAGGGTTTGGGCGGTGTGCAGGGGCGCCTCCTGCTGAAAGGAGAGAACATCCGTGGGTTCGTTCTTGCCGCGGAACCGGGCATTTAACTCCTGAATAAAGGAATCGTCACAGAAGAGGAGGCTCACTTCGACCCCTTTATTTCCGCGTTCTTCCCGGCAAATGCGTTCACCAAGATGTTCCAGCCGCCGGCGGCTATACAGGCGTTTGACGGAGGAAATATTGCGAATGTCCAGGCATATCATGACGGTTGACCTCCTGGCGGGGGGGGATTTACGGCGGCATTCAGAGCAGGCGTTGTTACGGCCGCCCGTTGACGCTCCTCGTCTTTTAGGGTTTCTTCTTTTGGATAGGCAATGCGGGTATGCATCGAAGAGGCCAGGACGCGGGCGGTCACGTCCCGAATTTGGGAAAGTTGCTTCAGGGTCAGGTCGCAGTCTTCAAACTGGTTATCCTCGGAACGGGCGTGTATTATCTTCGTCACAATTTCCTGTATCGCCTCGAGGGAGGGCGTTTCCAGGGAGCGGGCCGCCGATTCCGATGCGTCGCATATCATTAAAATGGCCATTTCCGGCCGCTGGGGTTTGGGGCCGGGATACCGGAACTCGAGGTCATCAATCTCTTCGCCGGGATTTTGACGCTTGAAAAGGTCATAAAAAAAACCGATCCGGCAGGTTCCGTGGTGCTCGAGAATGCCGTCAATGATGGGTTGCGGCAAGTTGTTCAACTGTGCCTCACGAACGCCCTCGATGACGTGTTGCCGGATCATGCGCACACTTACCAGCGGCGATAATGAGTCGTGGATGTTTTTTTTGTCAGATTGATTCTCGGTGAAATACTCGGGCTTGTTTTGTTTGCCGATATCATGGTAATACGCGCATACGCGCGCCAGCAGGCCATTGGCGCCAATGGCGTCCGCAGCCGCCTCCGCGGCCAGCCCCAATTGAAGGCTGTGCGCGAACGTCGCCGGCGCGGCCACGGCAAGCCGCCTCAGGAGAGGGTGGTTCAGGTCGCTGTATTCAAGCAGCTGGATATCCGTTGTTATGCCGAATAGTTTCTCCAGCCAAGGCAGCAATGCCGGCACGGCCAGTAGACACAACAGGCCGTTCAACAGAATCATGAATATCCGGCGCAGAATCACATCCACCTGCAGGGTGTCCAGAGCCAGAATGGCCGCACCCACCGCCAAGATGCCCGCCAGCGTGGCGACAAGAGAAGCTGCGGTCATATCACTGCGCCTGCGGACCCCGAAGGTGCTGAAGGCCCCGGCGATAGTCATGGCTCCGGCAACGAGGAGGAGGCGCCAGTTATACTGATATTGTGCCGAAACCAGCGCCGCCGCCAGGGCGCCGAACAAGGCCGCACGCTGTGGACCGACCAGAATGGCATAGAGGATTCCTCCCGCGGCGACGGGAAGCACGTATCCGGTGGGCTCGAAATAATAGATGATACGGCCGATAATCAGGGTGACGGACAACAGCAATAACGCCAGGTTAAAAGCGGTTATTGGCAGGGTCGTCTCCCCTTTTTGTCGCAGATGGACCCGCTTGTACAAGCCCCAGAACACCAGAAGCACCAGGATTCCGTGCGCGAAGAGGCTGTTCAGCACCCGTTTCCCGGGCCGTTCATTGCTCTCGAGAATTTTTAAATACGCTTCCACATCGGACCGGCTCTGTTTGGTCCAGCGTTTGCCGCGATCCTGGATGATTTCGCCGGCTTCGATTTCTTTGAGGACGGGCTGCAGCGATTTGATCGCCAGTTGCCGGGCTTCTTCGGTGGCGCTTTCGTCTCTTTGGATTGTGGGGATGATTAACGGCGTCGCGAGTGCCAACGCGCCGTCGTGAATGCGCGCCCAGCGATCGGACCTTTCCGCCCCCAGGGCTTCCTGTCGCGCTTTTTCCGTGAGCCATTCACTCAGACTTTTTTCCGCGTTCTCGTTGTCCGAAATATCCGTAAAACTATTTTCTGCAGTTGGTGTGGTATCGGCGGAGGCCTGGCCGCGAATTACCGTTATTGGTCTGTCCACATCCTCAGGAGAGACCTGATCCGGACGTACGCCCCGTGTCAATATGTATTCCAAACCATCCAAAGCCAGTGTGCCCATCAACTCGACCCGCGTGAAGGTCAGCCCCAGGTCGGCGGTGAACAACACCACCGAAACTTTTTCGCCTTCGCCCTCGCCGGTATCCTCATTCACATATACACGCGTCGGGAGATTGGCGAGGTCCGGAGTCAGCCACAGGGCGAGCAGGTCCGGCTCAGGATATTCACTCCATTCGGGCAATGTTTTCAGTGAGGTGGCGTAGACGGATACCGCCTTTTCGACCACGGATTCCGTGGTCTGTTCAAGGGTGGACTGGTTCAAGGCCTGTCTTACCGCTTCGGACAGCCTGGGTTGTTCTTCGGTCAGTCTCTGAATCTGTTTTTGAAGCCGGTCTATCTGTTGCTGCACGAGTCCCGCGTTGATAACGTAATGATCGGGAACCTTGGCCTGCGCCTGTGCCTGGGCTTCCTCGGTACGCGCCAAATCCGGCGCCTGAAAAAAGAATGAGGCCCGTATCTCGCTGTTGGAAACCGTACCGCTGAGCTGGGAGGGAGGAATGAACTCTCTGGAAGGGGTAAAGGTCAGGGCGGCGACACATATGATAAACGCGGCAAGGGTATAGGAAAGCAGCCGGGCCTTGTGTCTGAAGGCTCCCGTGTGACTCCCGTTGCGCGGGGCGCCATTCCCCGTCGCAGCTTCAACCATTCCATTATTATGAGGCGTTACCATGGGTGTTCTTGCCGATGTCATTTACTACTGGAATCCGACGATGAATAGCCTTGGATATTGGTAAGACTTTCGGGCGGGAATTCGACCCTGTCCGGGCGTTTTTCCTCGTTTCCGTAGGATACATCGCTTTCCCTGTCCGTAAGAGCATGCGGTTCCGGTTGGCCGGCATTTTCATAGGCATGCACGATTTTTTGTACCAGCGGATTGCGTACTACGTCCTGTTTGCCCAAATGCACAATACCGATATCCCTGATGTTCGCTAATACCTCCCGCGCATCCACAAGCCCGGATTTCACGCCGACGGGCAGATCGATCTGGGTGATATCGCCGGTGACGACCATCCTTGACTTTTGGCCTAGCCGGGTTAAAAACATCAACATCTGCTCTCTTGTCGTGTTCTGTGCCTCATCCAGGATGACGAACGCATTATCGAGCGTACGCCCGCGCATAAATGCCAATGGGGCAACTTCGATACATTCCTGGTCAATCAGCCGGTTGACCCGTTCCATGTCAACCATGGAATAGAGAGCGTCATACAAGGGCCGCAAATAGGGATTGACCTTATCTACCAGGTCGCCGGGTAAAAATCCCAGCCGTTCTCCCGCTTCCACGGCGGGACGGGTTAATACCAGCCGTTTTACCTGCTTGTTTAGCAGGAAGGATACGGCGACGGCCATGGCGAGATAGGTTTTCCCCGTACCGGCCGGACCGATAGCCACCGCGATTTCATGGGAAGTGAGGGTATCCAGATAGCGTTTTTGGCCTGCCGTGCGCGGGCGGATACGCATTTCGGCACGGATGGCCCCGTGTTGCTGCGTCAGCAGGGCGGTTGTTTCCGACGCTTCCGCGACGCCCAAACGCGACAAGGCATATTCAACATCGGATTCGGCGGGGGTGTAGCCCTTTCGCACCGCTGCAAGAAGTTCCGTCAGTACCGTACACACGGACTCGGCGGCAGGTTGTTTGCCTATGACGACGACTTTGGCGCCTCGATCCACAATCCTGACTTGCGCCCGGGATTGAATAAACTTCCTTAATTCTCCATTGCTCCCCAGCAATTTAAGGGATTCGTCGTGACTTCCAAGTTCAATTTCGTAATTCAGGTTCGTAAGTATGCCTTTCCCGTATCCCCCATGGTGCCCCTTAAACCATTTTTATGTTATGAACATCTCAGAGGGGATATTGTAATGGAAATGAGCGGAAACAGCAACCTTTCGAGCTGACTCATTAAAAATCTACTCGAACGTCTATCGTTGACTCATCCACAAAATCTACTCGAACGCCTATCGTCGACTCATTCTAAAAATCTACTCAAAGCAGTTGGGTAAATTTACTAACCTGTACTCCATTTTGGTTGCAATCAAAGTAGGAGACAGCAAGAATGAGGATGACAATGAAAGAGAAAAAGATATTAACCAAAGCGCTTTGCGAGCAGTATCGCAAGGCATCCAAAAAGCAGAAAGGTATCGTGTTGACACAATTTGTTAAGGCCACAAAGTACACGCGTAGTTATGCAAGCTACCTGTTGCGCAATCATGGGCGACGCGTTTATCTGCAACATGGGGTTGTGCTTGAAGGTCAGGTATCAAGTAAAAGACCAAGGAAAATTCCGGCACGAAAATATGACAATGCCGTCTTTAAAGCATTGAAGTTCGTATGGGAAATTATGGATTACATTAGTGCAAAGCGCTTGGCGGCGGCACTACCCCACGTTATCCCCAAACTGGAACGATGTGGGGAAATAAAACTAACAAAGCCGGTTCGCCAAAAACTTATCGAGATAAGTCCGTCAACAATAGACCGGCTCTTAAAGTGCGAAAGAGACAAGTACACCTTTAAAACGCGCATACACCACACCAAGCCTGGAACGTTGTTGAAGCA
>JAKJCY010000067.1 GCA_022706235.1 Candidatus Hydrogenedentota bacterium
GAATGTCCAGAGTTCTAACTTGCTCAAGTCTATGTTATCGTTCCAGGAGATTCCATAACCACAGGGGTCTATGCACGCGGTACGGAAGAATACGGGATTACGGAGGAGTTGAAAATGTGTAAGAGAGATGAGCAAGGTGGCACCGCATACTCTTTCGACAAGGTTAACGAAGCGAATGACTAACAATGTTCAATCCTTTAAACAAGATTTGTCTATTGGATTTCGAGTATGTTTGTAAGCCCCGCATGCTAAAGCCTGAACAGCACGCGAAATTTTGGAGGAGTGCTTTAAAAAAGCGAATAAGCAATGACACACATTTAAATTCGGCTGCGGTCTTACGCAAGAGGCCACCATGAAATCTCGGTTGACTACACCGAGATTTCATGGTATACTTTCTGTTATGAAATTGCGTGATACTGAAATGAGGGAACTGACAAGGCTAATCAAACGCTATCCGGCGACAGCGATTATCGGTGCGCGGCAGGTGGGTAAAACCACGCTTGCGCGTATGCTGGGCGCGAAATGGAAGGGGACCGTCTCTTACTTTGATCTTGAGGATCCGGGTGACCAGGCACGTCTAAGCGACCCCATGCTTGCCTTGGACAATTTGAACGGGCTGGTGGTTATAGATGAAATACAGCGGCACCCGGATCTATTTCCGGTGCTGCGTGTGCTGTGCGACAGGCCCGGCAAACCCGCGCGTTTCCTGCTGCTGGGAAGCGCGTCACCGGGCCTGCTCCGACAAAGCGTGGAATCCCTTGCCGGCCGCATCCATTATCACGAACTTGGCGGGTTTACCCTGTCCGAGGTCGGTGAACAACACGCTGAACGACTCTGGGTTCGCGGTTCCTTTCCCCGCGCCTTTCTTGCCCGTTCCCATGCTGATAGCCATGAGTGGCGCGATGGATTTATCCGGATGTTTCTCGAGCGGGACTTGCCCAAACTGGGTGTTACCGTTGGCGCGGCCACCATGCGCCGGTTCTGGATGATGCTTGCCCATTATCACGGCCAGGTGTGGAATGCCTCCGAATTTGCCCGTTCCTTTGGTGTCGCCGATACGACGGTGCGCAATTACCTCGATACGCTGGCGGCTGCGTTCGTTGTCGAGCAATTGCCGCCCTGGCATGCCAACGTGGGCAAGCGGCAGGTAAAATCGCCCAAGGTGTATATTGCGGATACCGGCATCCTGCATGCCCTGCTCAATCTTCGAACCCCACAGGATGTGCTGTCCCACCCCAAATGCGGGGCCTCCTGGGAAAGTTTTGCTATGCACGCAGTCACGAAACATCTGGGCGCCGACCGCAGCGAACGCTTTTTCTGGGCAACCCACAACGGCGCGGAATTGGACCTGCTGGTTTCGCGTGGCGCGTTGCGTTTGGGTTTTGAGTTCAAGCGAACGAGCAAGCCCATGATTACCCCTTCGATGCGCATCGCCCTGGAAGATCTTCAGCTGAAGCGTCTCGACGTGGTTTACCCGGGCAAAGATATTTTTCCCCTCGCTCCCAAAATACGTGCCGTGGGCATATCCCGGCTGTCTGAGGCGCTAAACAGAATGAAATAGCATGACGCCGCCTTGATTGCCTCGACATTCGGACTGGAGGCGTGCGTATTGATCTGAGCAGGTTCAGGGCATAGTATACGTATAATGACAGACGTTGTCGTTCAGACCTTGGGAGAAATACTACATGAAACAACCTGCGGTATCTATTGCAGCGCTGCTGTTGCTTTGGGCTTCCTTTTCTTATTCCTCGACCGTCCCGAAGATTATTTTTGATACGGACATGACCGGCGATTGCGATGATTGCGGCGCTTTGGCGGTGTTACATGCCCTGGCGGACCGGGGCGAGGTGGAGGTCCTGGGCTGTATTGCAAGCTATGGCGCGAATCCTTATGTGGCGGGATGTATTGACGCCATCAATACCTGGTATGGGCGGGGCACCCTTCCGATAGGCGCTGAACAGGCGGACTATGGCCGTACGGAGAGTCACTATCTGAAAGCCATTGCCACGAACCGGGCGCGTTACGGCCATGATGTGGCGACGAACGCGGATGTTCCAGGCCACGTTACGGTGTACCGGCAGTTGCTGTCGGAACAACCCGATGGGAGCGTCACCATCGTGACGGTGGGCCGGATGAAGGCACTGTGCGATCTCCTTGCTTCCCCGCCTGATGCTGTAAGTACCCTGGACGGCATGGCGCTGGTGAAGCAAAAGGCCGTGCAATGGGTGTGCATGGGCGGGCGCTATCCGAACAGCGAAGGCAAAGGTGAAGCCAATTTCAAAACCCACGGCGGCGCGGGATACAGCAGAACCGCCGTTGAAACGTGGCCTCTTCCCGCCGTATTCCTGGGCTACGAAATCGGCGCACGGATCATGACGGGGCACTTGCTGCTGAAACTTTCGGAAGACACTCCGGTAGCCCGGGCGTACCAGTTGTATCTCGGTGCCATTAAGAAAGATGCCCGCGAGAGCTGGGACCAGACGGCCGTGCTGTATGCCGTGCGCGGTGTCGGCCCCTGGTGGACCCTCGTCACCACCGGCCACAATCATGTTGATGCGGAAGGCGTCAATGCATGGCGTCCGGAGCCGGACAGGGAGCATGCCTATGCGGTTGAGGCCCGTCCGCCCGAAGAGGTCGCCGGGTTGATTGAGTCGCTCATGACCCAGCCGCCGAAGGCCCGGGGCGAATAAGAACATGATACCTAAAGATAGGGTATGTTGTTCACGCTTTCAGCGTGCGCCTTATCCCAGTGGCTTCGAACAAAAGAGCACGCTGAAGCGTGAACAACGTACTCATTCGGGGCTCGTTCCCAAGTTGTACTCTTGTCATTACCCACATCTTTTTGGCAATGAATAGTAGCGGTGAAAAGCAAATGTTTGAATTCAATATCCCAACGGGATTTAAGAACAAAGCCCAGGGTTGCGGTACTCCGCTACCCTGGGTTGGAAATCGCCCCAATTCCCGTTTACCCCAACGGGGTTGCGTCAATTGGGGTACTGTATTGGAAGACCGACGTAACTCCGTTGGAGTAGAAAAGAGAGAAGGGAAAACATCACTTACCCAGGGTAGCGGTGTACCGCAACCCTGGGCTATGATATGGAATCCCATTGGGATTCTGAATACATCCGTCGGCATCTAAATACCATATCCTGAACGGAAAGATGTGGGTAATGACAAGAGTTGTACTTGGGAACGCACTTATCCGCGAAGTTCCACTTCGCAACCATGGGCGAATGCTGGAATATACCGACCAGGCCGATGCAAAAAGGGAAATAGAATTTCAAGAGAGCCGCGCACCCCGGCGTACCGGGGGTATTAGTGAAAAGAAACTTTTACGATTACGAGCACGATTACGAGCACGATTGCACCGATTCGGGTTTCGTGCTCGTACTCGTGCTCGCATCTCCTAATCGAGATGAGGCGCGAAAAACCCAAATTCGGTTAAATTATTTTATATCAACAAGTTGCAATTTAAGTTTCTCAGGAGATTGCGTTCCCAAATGGAATTTGGGAACGAGAAAAGAAGATACGGAGGCATAGTATGTCAAGACATGGACACATGACGCGAAGACACATGATGGGGCTGGCGTTGGCCGGTGCGTCGGGATTGGCCCTGGGGGCAAGAGGTCAGGAGTCCCTTAAAGAGACGGCACAGGCTGATGAGGGGGGCAGCGCGGATCCCCGGGTCCAGGGGCCCTTCCTGATTCTTTCGACGCCGTTTACCGCATCGGGTGATGTGGACTATGAAGCACTTGCCCGGGAGGCGCGTTATGTGGACTGGTGCGGTTGTCCGGGCATAATCTGGCCGCAGTCGGGAGACAGCGTTGACCTGCTGACCACCGAGGAAAAACGCCGGGGCATGGAGGTGTTGGCGGAGGCGGCCAAGGACTTCCGCTCGGCGCTCTGTCTCGGTGTACAGGGTAAGGATACCGCTGAAATGCTCCTGTACGCGGAGCACGCGGAGGCGCTGGCGCCGACAGCGCTGATTTCGCGTCCGCCGGATTCGGGCACGACTGAAGACGACCTGCGCCAGTACTGGCGCGCCCTCGCCGCCGTTACGAAACGGCCCGTCATCCTCCAGACCACGGGTGGCGTCGCCTACAAGGGCCCCTCGCCTTCCGTGGAGCTGTTAAAAGAACTGGCAGTGGACTTCCCGAACTTCGGGTATGTCAAAGAGGAAGCGGGCGCTGTAATCCCCCGCATGCGCGCCCTGCTCGCGGCGCACCCCCCGATACGCCGCGTGTTCGGCGCCCGCGGCGGGCTGGGCTGGCTTTACGAGTTGCACCTGGGCGCCGAAGGCCTGATCACGGAACGCGCGATATATGCGGACGTCCTTACCCGCATCTGGGAATTGCACCAGACTGGTGCGGACCCGGACGCCCTGCGGGACGCCTATGGCAAGTTCCTCCTGATGACAAACCTCAGTGTGACCCATCCAGGCGACTCCTTGCGCGGTATCCAGTTGTATCTCTGGAAAAAACGCGGCGTGTTTGAAAACATGGTGTCGCGACACTACGGCCCCGGCACTACCGTTCCTGAGTCTCCCATCTTTTCCAAACTGGAACTGAGCGAAGAGGAAATTGCCGAGATTGAATTTCGATTTGAAGCCTTGATACCGTATCAAAAGCAGGGCGCGCCCAACCTGTAATCAGGAAGATCTGGGACCGTTCGGAAGGCAGGGACAGACCCGGCTCACTACCTTTGCCGGGGTCAGTCCCTGCGTTCCGAACCTATTTTCAGGGCAGACCCGTATCGCTAAGTTCGCTTGCGTCAGTCCCTCCTTCAGTAGAATTTCAGAGTAGTTTTTCAATAGAGTAAAAGCCGATGGAGATGTATTTTATGCGACATAAATTGTTCTACCCATTCTTTGCAATCCTGCTGGCGGCATTCTCCATCGGGGCGGAAAAGCCGTATACACTCAACGTAGTCACAGACCGGCAAGACGCCCTGTATCACGTAAATGAGACCGTCAGCTTCGTGATCTCGCTGCAACAGGACAAGGAGACGGTGACCGCAGGAGAGGTGGCCTATGTGCTGACCAACGACGGCGAGGACGAGATTGCAAAAGGAACCCTTCCCTTGTCAGCCGACTCCGCGCGGGTGACAGGCACGTTGGACAAGCCGGGGTTTCTGCGGTGCGAAGCCCAATTCATCACGCCGGACGGCAAAAAGGTTAGCGCCTTGGGTGGTGCGGGAATTGACCCGTTGCTTATCAAACCCAGCCTGCCGCCGCCGGATGATTTCGACGCGTTCTGGGAGGGAAAAAAGGCGGCACTGGCGGAAGTTCCCATGAACGCACGTTTGACGCCGGTGGCGACTTCAACGGAGAACATCGAGTGTTTCGACCTCCAACTCGATTGCCTGGGCGGGGCGCCTGTATCGGGTTATTTTGCGCGTCCGAAAGGGGCGACGGCAAAAAGCCTGCCGGCGCTGCTGACCGTCCACGGCGCGGGGGTGCGAAGCGCCAACAAACCGGAACGCTACGCCGCGCGAGGTCTGCTGGCGCTCGATATCAACGCCCATGGCATCCCGAACGGCCAATCAGAAGCCTACTATGATGAGTTGGCCGCCGGGCGGCTCAAGGACTATCGCTACCAGGGCCGGGAGAACCGCGAAACGTATTACTTTCTGGGAATGTACCTGCGCCTGATCCGGGCAATGGCGTTCCTGACAGCGCAGCCGGAGTGGAACGGCACGGAATTGATAGTCTGCGGCAGCAGCCAGGGCGGCGGACAGGCCATTGTGGCGGCGGGACTCGATACCCGCGTGACGGCCTTCGCGGCTAATGTGCCGGCCATGTGCGACCACACGGGCCGCGTGAACGGCTGGCCGCGCCTGGTGCCGCACGACGACACAGGGAAACCCGATCCGCAAATAACGGAGACCGCACGCTATTTCGACGCGATGAACTTCGCCACGCGCACCAAGGCTGACGCAGTAGTTTCCGTAGGTTTCATTGATAACACCTGCCGGCCCACCACGGTGTACGCCGCCTATAACAACCTGCAGGGCAAAAAACGGATCATCAACGAACCGCGAATGACGCACACGACCTGGCCGAGCTTCACCAAAGCCCAGGACGCCCTCATTGCAGCCCATCTACCCGTGACGGCTACAACTCCTGATGTCGTCCATGTGAGTGGCGTATGGAACGGAACACCACCCTCGAATTGTCCCGCGTGGAAAGGGTTAGCCGAACAAGCCCGGCATATTGCCAGCACAGTGTTCGGATGTGAACACCAAAAAATTTAGGCCCCTTCTTGTGTTATACTAAAAACACCCAGCTTAAAGTCACCTTAAACGATTCCCCACTAATCTCTCCACCCTAGTCGAACAGGAATAGATTTTATTAGCAGATCCCCGCCGGCTATTCATAAGAAAATATAGGTTTCTGTCGCCTGTAATCGTAGCGGAAAATGGACACGGTCAGCGAGAACCTACTTTCGCCGTTTTGCGCTGCTCAAGCAATTTATCACGCAAAAATTCGGGCGCGAAATCAGCCTCATTCTCCCATACTATGGTGTGGAAAAGCGGAGAGACCTCGAATCGCTTAAACACATCCAGGTTTTTGAGGGGCTCAAAAACCGGACCCCATAAGGCGGCTTCAAGGTCTACTTCTCCTTCTTCCCCTGTGTTGAATACAACAAAAATGCGGTAGTTTTTCACGTACTTGGCTGCTGTTACTTCCACCATGTCACCTACTCCAAAGGCGCGATCTTAAGCAAGGGCTTGTGCTGTTCCGCGCGATACCAGTTTTCAAGAAGCGGGTCCTTGTTGATAACGCACCATTCAATAACAGCATTAAGGGCCCTGCGTGGAAACCGTCCTTCAACGACACCACTGTTAATTTCCACGCTTATCTTGTAGTCGCCGTATAGGGCATGAAAATGCGGCGGACTATGATCGTCATACAACATATAAATTACAATGCCAAGGAATCTACAGATTTCCGGCATGAACATACTCTCCCTGTTGTGTCAGATAGTTTCCTTTGATTTCACATTCCGTCCAGTTATATTTACCATTCATAATAAAGGAACCTACCGGCAGCGTTACAGTAGTTCGATTATAACATAAGGACTTTTTAGGAGGGTGGTTTAATTATTGGCAACAGTTATGGATGGCACGTAATTTAGCTTTTGGGTATCTATTTCGATATGGATATCTTTAAATTTCCTCCTCCGATATCTTTGTATAGTACAATTAGAAAATCACTTTAAAGGGATGATCTATGTTCCTGCGAATGGGAAAAGACTGGTGGCAAAAGAAGCGAAAGAAGATCATTGATACATTAATCTTTTGCACCATTTGGTTCGGGTCAGTGGCTGCAGGCAATTTGGCATGGCAAAAATACGGTGTACTTACCCTTGCACAAAACCTTTATCTTCAGTCTGGCACCATGTCATTTTTATTGTGTGCAAGTATTCTTACCACCCCGCGCAGGCGCAAGTATTATGTTTCCATTGGTGCATTTCTAATAGTCTTTTTGTTGATCGATATCGCAATTCGACTTTTTTTCTCTGCCTTTGAAATTCGGCCTGGCATTTACTGGGATTTACTGAATTGGACTGAAACCGCACTCATACTTACCGTAAAAATTATTTTTAGTTTAGTGCTTCTGGCGGTATATTGGTTTCGCCCAAAACTGAAACGCTTTTTGTACCTGATATGCCTGATACTTCTATCTGCTGTAGCTTTTTTTATTTCCTGCATACACGTACGGCGCATGCTGCATGAATCCCTGCATAGTCACAAGATGCACCGTGTTGATGGAGCCGGTATCCGGGCTTATGCCTGCAGCGATGACACTACCTACCTACTAGTCCCGTCATGCGTGGACAGCGATGTCGCGCAAGCCCGCCTGATAAAGAAAGACAAGGTAACATTGCACTTTCCCTATTGGGATAATTCCATGATGCTTCTCGGCTACTACTGCAATGTCGCCCAAAATGATTTCCGCTTTGTGCTGGACACGACCCCAAAAGATGAGAAGACAACCCTGCTTTACCTCTTTCAGTATCTTGGCGACCTGCCTGCCTATACAAAACATGTTGAATGTGAATCGCACATGATACCTGCATTCAGCAGGAACTGCCTGTCTCCTGACGGCACCCGCGTGGCGTTGAACAACGGCGAAATAATGGACTTTTTTGATACGGATTCGGTCTTTACCGCCTTTGCGGAACTTCATGAACCGGGTTATCATTTTATTGAGTGGACGAACACCCCGGAAGAATGGATTTTGTACTACCTTAAGGAAGGAAACCAAGCCATCCTGCTGGACCCGATATCCAACGAAACAGTGGCGGTCCACCCACTTTCTTTCGGTTCTCCCAACCCATATTCGCTTACCCTTTCGCCAAGTAAGCAATGGCTGCTCTATGCGGGAGAGTATACCGACTATTTCTTCTGGGAGACTGTCGGTGGCGACGACTTTCGCTACGGGCGAATCAGCGAAAACGATGCATACAAAGACCAAACATACCCTTTTTGGATTGATGATACAAACTTCATCTATCAGACGCGGTCCTTGGGATTGTGCAAAATCAATATTGAAAGTAAAGTCTACGCAGACATCTCGCAGCCGTTTTCCTTAGTCTTCTGGTGTGATTATAATCCAGACACAGGCCACATCGTATGGACAACGATAACACCCAGGAAAACGACCACTATACATGCCTGTCAAGTAGGCGATAAATCTCTATTATAGAGGACGGTCATTAATACAATATATTAAGGAACTATCCGGCGTGTGCGGTGTTTATCTTGGATATGAGGTATTCGCTGCTT
Source organism: Candidatus Hydrogenedentota bacterium (assembly GCA_022706235.1). GTDB lineage: Bacteria > Hydrogenedentota > Hydrogenedentia > Hydrogenedentales > CAITNO01 > JAAYBJ01. The sequence continues at coordinate 8,791 of JAKJCY010000067.1, forward strand.
TAACGACAGGGAATGCAACAAGGGCAGTAGCGCCCTGGCAAGGAACGATGATGCGGACTTTTTGGGGCATGATGCCGGCGGTTGTGGTTTGTTGCCTTGTTTCCTTTTGGGTAAAGGCGCTGCCGGCCTCCGATGAAATTGACGCGCTGGTGCGTGCGAAGGTTACGGAACGGGGGCTGACCCCCGCGCCGCCTTGTTCGGATGAGGTTTTCTTCCGGCGCGTGTATCTGGACGTCATCGGCACGTTGCCTGCGGGCGGAGAAGTGACACAATTTCTGCATGATGAACGCCCGGACAAGCGCGCGCGCTGCATCCACCGGCTGTTGGCCCGGGAGGAATTCAACGATTATTGGGCACTGAAATGGTGCGACCTGCTCCGGGTAAAGGCGGAGTTCCCCATTAACCTGTGGCCCAACGCCGTGCAGTCCTATCACCGCTGGATTCGTGACGCCGTGAAGGCGAACATGCCCTATGACGCCTTTGCCCGGGCGCTGCTGACTTCCAGCGGCAGCAATTTCCGGGAGCCGCCCGTCAACTTTTACCGCGCGGTGCAGGGCCGGGAACCCGCCGCCTTTGCTGCGGCCGTGGCGCTGACCTTTATGGGAAGCCGTATTGAAAGCTGGCCGGAGGAACAGCGCGCCCGCATGGAGGTGTTCTTCTCCCGCCTTGCTTTCAAAGGTACCGATGAATGGAAGGAGGAAATCGTCTGCTGGGAACCGCTGGAGCAGCCGGAACCTTTGGATGCGGTATTTCCCGACGGGGTCGCCATAACGATTCCGACGGACCAGGATCCGCGCGCGCTTTTTGCCGCATGGCTGACCGCCCCGGAGAATCCCTGGTTCGCCCGGGCCATCGCCAACCGGGTGTGGTCGTGGTTCCTGGGCCGGGGCATTATTCATGAGCCGGATGACATCCATCCGGACAACCCGCCGGTAAACCCGGAACTGCTCGCCTGCCTGGAACGGGAACTGATACGTTCCCACTATAACCTCAAACAGCTCTTTCGTGTCATCTTGAACTCGGCCACCTATCAACAGTCGTCCGTTACCTCGGCGCCCTATCCGGAAGCGGAGGCGGTCTTCGCCTATTACCCGGCACGGCGCCTGGAGGCCGAAGTCCTCAGCGACGCCTTGAACGTCCTGTTCGGTACGACCAACGCCTACACGAGCGCCATTCCGGAACCCTTCACGTATATCCCGGAAGAGCACCGCACCATCACCCTGGCCGACGGAAGCATCACGGATTCCTTCCTGGAAACGTTTGGCCGCCCGTCGCGGGACACGGGCCTGGAAAGCGAACGCAATAATCAGGTGACCACCTCGCAACGCCTGTACCTGTTGAATTCGTCGGAGGTGCAAAAGCGGATTGTCCGCGGCGGCGGCCGGCTGGCCAAGTCCGGAGCACCGGCTAAAGGCGGCCCGATGCAGGCGGTCCGGCAGATCTACCTGCAGGTGTTGTCACGATTTCCCACCAAGGAGGAAACGGCCGTGATACGGGAGTATCTTCAACGCAACGGGGCGGCACCGAAAGCGCTGAAGGAAGATGTGACCTGGGCCTTAATCAATTCCAAGGAATTTTTATACCGGCACTGATACCGGTCGGCATGGAGAAGTAATATGAATACACCCCCATCGTCAGGCGCCCTTTCCCGCCGGGACGCGTTGCGACTTGGCGCGCTGAGCCTGGCCGGCCTGGCCTATTCGGGCCCCGGCCGCGCCTTTGCCCAGACCAAGCCCCCCACGGCGAAGGCAGTCATCCAGATATGGATGTGGGGCGGACCGTCGCACTTGGACACCTTCGACCCGAAACCGGACGCGGGACATGACTATTGCGGGCCCTTCGACAAGGTCATTCCCACCAACGTAGACGGCATACAGATTAACGAGCATCTGCCACTGCTGGCGCAGCAGGCCGACAAATACGCCATCATCCGCAGCATGACCCATGGGGTCAACGCCCATGAGACCGCCTCGTACCTCGTGCAGACGGGCCAGATGCCCGGCAGGCTGGTATACCCGTCGGTGGGCGCGGTGGTGTCGGCATTCAAGGGCTATGATCACGGCTATACGGGCGTCGTGCCTCCCTACGTGGTGCTTACCGAACTGCAGGGGCGCTTTTCCGAAGCGGGCTTTATGGGCCAGCGGTATAAACCCTTTGCCACGGGCGGCGACCCGAATAAGAATCCTTTTGTCGTGGAAGGGATTATCGCGGAAGGGGTCTCCGACAAACGGCAGCTGGCACGCCGCGAATTGCTTGGCCAATTGGACGCGCTGGGGAAGGCCATGCCCGGCAATCCGCATTTCGAACAGTATGACCGCGCCGGGGACGAGGCGTACGCCCTCATGTTCGGCGAGGCCAAGGAATTGTTCGACCTGTCCCGCGAGCCCGAAGACCTGCGCGACCGCTACGGGCGGAATACTTTCGGCCAGTGCTGCCTCATGGCACGCCGCCTCGTGGAGACGGGCGTGCCCTATGTCACCATCAACTACCGCGGCTGGGACACCCACAAGCAGCATTTTGAAATCATGAAGCGGAAACTGCCCGAAATGGACCAGGGCATGGCGACGCTGCTGCAAGACCTCTCGGAGCGGGGCCTTCTGGACAGCACCATCGTGTGGTGGAGCGGCGAGTTCGGCCGCTCGCCCAAGGTCCTGTGGGAGTCGCCCTGGAACGGCGGCCGCAGCCATTACGGCAACTGCTTCTCGGCGTTGCTCGCCGGCGGCGGCATTCAGGGCGGGCGCGTGGTGGGCGCTTCCGATGCCAAGGGCGAAGAAGTGGCGGAACGGCCCGTGTACCCGGTGGACCTTATCGGTACCCTGTACGGCCTGCTCGGGATTGACCCGGAGGCGCCGCTGCCGAACCCGCGCGGGCTGGACGTAAAGGTATTGTCCGGCGGCGAAGACCAGAAACGGGGCGGCCTTCTCACGGAAATCGTATAACCATCGGAGCATCCCATGAAATCCATACTCCTTGCCCTGCTGACGGCACTGGCGGTGTTCGCCGCGCCGGGGCCCGCACAACCTGCGCCGAAGATAGCGAAAGACCCGCATGTCGGATACTTGTATCCCGCGGGCGGACAACGGGGCGCCGCCTTCCGCATGTATGTGGGCGGCCAGTATCTTCGGGGCATCAACCAGGTGCTGGTTTCCGGGGAGGGCGTGCGGGGGCAGGTGCTTCACCATTACCGCCCGCTGGGTAACCTGGATGCCCCCCAGCGCCGTGAAATAATAAAACGGCTGCGGGAAACGTGGGAAATGCGCGTGAAGGAACTTCCCGAGGCGGAACGTAAAGAGGTGTCCCGGGCGGCAGCCTTACAGTTGTTTCCGGGCAAGCCCGCCAAAGGGCAGGAAGAACAGGCGGTGGAAATGCCGGACCACCCGCTCCTCAACAACATCCCGGAAATGAACCTGTGGCAGCTGGCGCACACGGCGCGGGAACTCCGGGAGTACCGGAAACGGCAGCGAAACGCCCAGTTGGGCGAGCTGGTCGAGGTGGAACTGGTCATTGACGCCGATGCGGCGCCGGGCCTTCGCGAATTCCGCATCGGCAGGCGCACCAGCCTGAGCAACCCCCTGTTTTTCCAGGTGGGAACCCTGCCGGAGACGCGGGAACAGGAGCCCAACACTCCGGGCGGGAAACTCAATCTGCCGGAGCAACCGGTCCTCACCCTGCCTGCCGCGCTGAATGGTCAAATCATGCCCGGCGATGTGGACCGATTCCGCTTTCAAGGCAGGCAGGGACAACAACTCGTGGCGGCGGTGTCCGCGCGGCGGTTGATTCCCTACCTGGCCGACGCCGTGCCCGGCTGGTTCCAGGCCGTCGTTGCCGTCTACGACCATGCCGGCAAGGAACTGGCCTATGCGGATGACTACCGGTTTCACCCGGATCCCGTTTTGTTTTATAAATTGCCCGAAGACGGCATCTATACGCTGGAGATACGCGACGCCATCTATCGGGGCCGTGAGGATTTTGTCTACCGCGTGGATCTGGGGGAGCTGCCTTATATTACGCGCATGTTTCCCCTGGGCGGGCAATGCGGTCAAGAGACCACCGCGGACATTGACGGATACAACCTGCCTGTCACCAAGTTGGCGCTGGAAACCGGCGCCGCCGAGCCCGGCTTTTACCAGACCCGTCTCGTAACGGACCGTTTTATTTCGAATGAACTCGCCTACGCGGCGGACACCCCGCCGGAATTTTTCGAACCCGAAACGGAGGGAAACAGTGCGATCCTCGTTACCCTGCCCTGCACCATGAACGGCGTCCTTGCCGTCCCCGGCGAGGTGGACGTGTTTACCTTTGAAGGGCGTGCCGGGGAGGAGGTCATGACGGAGGTTGTGGCGCGGCGCCTGGGCTCGCCCCTGGACGGGCTGGTGCGGTTGACAGACAGCGTGGGCACGGTGCTCGCCTGGAATGACGACGCCAAAGACAAACTGTTCGAGATCCTGACCCATCACGCCGATGCCGTGCTCACCGCCACGCTTCCCGGAGACGGCCACTACCAGGTCCATCTTCTGGATGCGCAGCAGAAAGGCGGCGCTGACTATACTTACCGGCTCTACCTCGGGCCGCCCCGGCCTGATTTTGCCCTGATCAGCGTTCCTTCCACGCTCAACGTGCGTACCGGTGAAACCGCCTCCCTCACCGTCCATGCTGTGCGCAAGGGCGGGTTCCGGGGCGACATCGAAGTCGTGCTGGACGGCGCGCCCCCCGGTTTTGTCCTTAAAGACGCCATTATCCCCGCCGACCAGGCCACGGTCGAGATAACCCTGACCGCGCCCAAACGGCCCCGCCCGAAACCGGAGGCGGTGGTGCTTGCGGGACGCGCCATTATCGGGGACAAGCTAATAACGCGGCGCGTCCTACCGGCGGAAGACATGATGCAGGCCTTCCTGCCCAGGCATCTGGTACCCATGGAGAAGATGTATGTCTCCGTTTCCGGCCCCGGCCGCGCCCGTCCCGGCGCGAAGAAAGGGGGAGCGGCGGGAAAGAAACCCCAAAACAGTTCTCCGGGGAGCGCTACGCCCTGAAGACTTCTATTTAAGATATGGGGACATAGCTATGCAAATTAAGAAAGGTTGAGACTTATCCCCGCTTAAACGAAGGCGTTTTCAACGCTAAGTTTCCATTAATGCTGGGCTTCAGCAGGCGTACCTTCCCTGGTGCGCCTAAAGGAGTAATTTCTATACTTGTCGGATTTTGACGCACCTGGGGGTACGCCCGCTGCGCGCATAAGAAATAAGGTACCCGGAAACGAACGCATCAGTCCCTGTGCGCTGGAGTCGGTCCCAAATATTTTGCAGGCCCATGGAGGAAGACCGAAAAAAACGGTACAGTTCCCGCCGCATGGAAGATTCGTGTTTCCCAGTCAAAAATACTTCCACGGTATAAACCCTTCATCAGGCCTTTTGATACGATGAGGCGTGAACAGTCCCATTTTTTCTCAGGTGTGAACAACACACCTAACTTCTTGTTTTTTATTACGGCTGCGCACCGATAAACTGCTGCCATTAACGACGTGTATGGCTATTCCGCCAGTTCGGTCAGCCAGTTGGCTTCCTGAATGACGGTATTGAGTTTACGTATCTGACCGGAGATATCGTCGGCCTGTTTTTGAATGGTCTTTACATTCAGCAGTTTCACCCATTTGATTTCCTCACGGCTGTACCGGTGTTGCCTGACCTGGGCAGTGTCGAGGGTATTATCCAGTACGGCGTGTTTTTTGATAAGGCATTCCCGTTGTGCCAGGGCTTCCATCATCGTCATGGTATTGGGAAGGGTGGTGCGGACATTGGTTCGGTTGATTTTGCAGATCAGGGTTTCCAGTTCCACAAGTGTAGACTGGGCTTCCGCCATAAGACCTTCCGGGTCTTCAGACGGGGTGTCGCCTTCCTGTACAGCGGCATTTTGGGCAATGCGGGATTTCAGCGAGGCCACTTTTCGCATCAATTCCCTTCTAATTATCAGGGCTTCGGCCAATTTCATCGTTCTGCTCCTTTGTGCCAATTGTTTTTGTTACACCGGAAATTCCGGAATAAATGCTGGTGGGTCCGTCAGCGTCTGTGGTAGTGCCCTATTACGGGTATTGGTTATTACCGGGTAACCATATACAGGGCTGATTTGTTTTTATATGTGCTGCCCTCCGCACATGGCCCCTGGTTTGGTGGATATATTTGAATTCCCCCACCGGGAATAACGCTCGCCCGGACCCAAAATCGTGTGTATCTACGCCTCCAATTCTGTCAACCAGTTGGTTTCCTGGATAGCAACATTGAGATTACGCAGCTGGGTCTCCAACTCTTCAACTTTTTCTTGAAGTGCCGCCACATCCACCATATTCACCCATTTGATCTCTTGGCGGCTCTCACGGAACTCCCGATAGGAACTTTCAATGGCGCCTCTCAGCACCGCCTGCTCATTAATCAGGCGGTCCCGGCGCGCCAAGGTCTCCATCATCGTCAATCCATCCGGGAGGAGGCAGTTCATATTGGTCCGATTGATTTGAACGACGAGGGAGGCCTCCTTTTGCAGAAGTCCAAGGGCCTTCTGCAGCAGCAGTTCCGGTTTCTCCGCCGGAGAATCGCCTTCCTGTACGATGGCGTTTTGTTCGATCCGCTCCCGTATCCCACGGACTTTGTTTAACAGCTCACGTCGAACTAACAAGGCTTCGGCTAATTTCATTTTTTTTGTCCCTTTATGCTTCTCAGTCCACCACCACCTCACGCAGGTGGTAGCCTTTCATATTCTTTCTGTACCAGCGTGTTTTTGGATGCAGGCGGGCCAGTTGCCTCTTGCATTGGTCATAAACCGCTTCTGTCGAACCATAAAATCCCGCATGTTTGTACACGTTGTCAACGAGGTACTGACGACGCCTGTCTCTTATGTTGCGCCCGATCTTTCCAAGGGATTCTTCGAGTGTATAACCATAACTTCCATAAAATACTTCATGTTGTGTTTCATTAGAATATATTCGCTCCCGCTTCATAATATCTTCCTTGGTATCCGGTTCCTCTGCCGTAAGAGAACAAAAGCATGCCGATACTAGTAACCGCTTCGTCAGGAATATTTCCCACAGTTATGCCTTTTTCTTGTCGCAAAACTGACAGGGCACGTTTTCAAAACCTGGCGCCCGCTATACAGGCAACAGGGTTTGTGCTAGGTTGGCCTCTAAAAGGGCGGCCGCATGATGCAATCGCTCCGCCGCTTCTGCGTTGCGGGGAAACGACCAGACGGTTGCCTCAACATCGTCGTAGAGTTCGACGGGAAGACAGCCGCTTTTCCGCATCACAGAGCGCATACGCTTGTTGGAATCGAATACCCCGAAAGAAATGGTGTCAAATTCCGCACCGATGATTGCAGCCAGTCTTTCATTCGTAAAGGCGAACAAGGTGTTGAATACTCCCTGTCGGCGATAGTCGGCATGGGTATAGGCGGTATTGACAAAACAGTCATTGCGCCATGTGGCAAGATGGATTTGAAAAATGCCGCACACCTCATCGGCGTCGTTGGTGCAGCTGAGCAGATAACTGTTATCCCACCCCAGGAGTATTGCGACATCCTCAACATTGGATACTCCCCCGGAATACATATCCGCTATGGCACTCTTCAAAAAAGAAAAGGCCTTGTCGTTCTCAAGATCTTCGTAAAAAGAGGATAGCCTGAGTCTCAGTTTCATCCTGTTCTCCTCATTTGTTTTGGGGCCTTCCCTTGCCTTGGAGGCGCCCGTAGCCCAAAACACCAAAACACCAAAACACCTATTTTGCGGGGGGTATGCCAAAACACCCGGTATCAACATCTCACCCATGTTGAAAGCGCATTACCCGCCTGCGTCTTCCATTCTCTTGTTGCCTGAACAAGCACCCATCACCCGTGACAACGAATTATCCCCGGTAAAGGTTGACAACGACCACTTCGAGCACTACCGTGGCCATGATAACGCAATCACGTTGGTCATTTGTTTTGTCGAGTTCAGCGAAAACATGGCGGCCGCTTCACGTTGGGTCAATGATGTGGTTTTCGGTATCGTCATGTTGTCCCCTTGCATTTTCTTATTCATTGGAGCTTTCGCTATATGGCTGCACATACATTAAACGCGTTTGTTCAGGTAGGCGTACCTTCCAAGGTGCGCCGGAACGTGATAAAACAGGCTCTGACAAGGTTTCGTGGCGCACCTTGGAAGGTACGCCTACCAAACAGCGGAACTACAAAAATTCGCTCTCTTGTTTTTGACGATAGGAAATACGCTCTTAAGCAACCCGGGTCCAGTAGATGGTCTTCCGCGGCCAGGAAATGGTGCAGTCGTAGTGCTGGAGCAATTGTGTGCCGACCACGGCGGTAGCCTGTGTTATTTGCAGTGCTGCGCCCAATAACAGGGTCAGTGCATTCGGCATGACACCATATTCGATATCCACCGACGTAACCTCCAGAAATGTTGGTACGGTATATATATCCGTGGTAAACCGCCCGACATTGGGATAGAAATCCTCCTGTTGACCCGCCGGGACCTGCCCCGTTACGTGTGCAGGATCAATATAGGAGAGCTTTGCGCCCGTATCCAAAAGGGCCTTGGCCGGTTTGTCCCACAACCGTAACGGGAAACGGGGGTAGCCGTGAACCATTTCCAGAGGGTTGCAGATGGTTCCATCCGGGATATCCTCACCAATATCCAAACAGCCTTCCTGATAGCGAAGACGAATGGTATGTTGGGACAGGATATCGCACCCGATAAGGATATCGAGATTAAATCCCGCCACCTCCGACATTGTTTGCGGCGTTATCCCCCCAATATTGGTTGGTGTATTGTGCCGCACTCCGAGAAACGTAAAAGGCTCTGGTGCCATACTGCCCGGTGACCCGGTGTCGAGTACCGCCCGTTTGTCGCCGATGGGGATCAGAATATGCCCCTGTTCCTTGATAATTGCGATTGTTTCCATGGGACCCCTTTCTGTTAAAGCCTTATTCACAGGTTCTATTTTGCCAAAGATAGAGGTACTGTGGGTACTTGCACAATCAAGGCCTGTATGGTTTACACCGATTGGCCGGTCTCCGGCGTACCCGTGCTGTGTGTCCAAAGCACTTCAAGCCCGGACCCTTTCCAAAACACCTCATGGTACCTCCCGCGACTCGCGCATCCAAATAAAAGGAACGCGCAGACAAGATACATTCATTACGTTTCAGAAGGGATAAATGTTAACAAGACGTTTTGTTTGGTTTGAAGGTTACCTGCACTTTTCAGAGTAGAGATGATACATCGAACTGGTTGGACTAAGTCAGACCGGGTCGGACAGGTACTATGGCAGTTCTGTGATCGTGATGCCCAACTTCCTGTCATTCGTATTGCTGTAACTGTTTTGAGATATGGGTATTATTTTTTACACAAAAACGTTTTTCTATGGCGGGGCGAAAAAAAAAGCGTTTGGCCTGTCAACCTTTGCGCTTTGCGCTTCGTCTTAATAAGCGATGCGGGCAATTCCTTGGAGCGGCTTCGCACAGAAAATCTTAAAAGTTGAATCTTTCCGTTATCAGCTATGCAGATGAACAGGAGGGAAGTGGCCCGTTAGTACTGTTCAGGCAACCGCCGAAAGGTTGGTGCCAATGCCACCCGAATTTTGGGAACCATGACTGAGACGGGAGTAGTGTTTACTTCTGTCCTTCATGGTGTTGTGCCATGGGGGATTTTTTTGTGTCGATCCATAGTGTTTGGTTTTGTGAAATACCGCGCAAAGGACGGGGGAATGTTTATGACAGTATTTAACAAGGCAGTGCCGGACATCTCCAGTGAGGTTGATGTTGCAGTGGAAAAGACAAGGGGTATCTCCGGTGAGGTGACGATGATGGGGGCAACGGCAGCAGATATCTCCGGTGAGGCGGAACCCATGGGGGAACGTGAGGGGGAAGCGACAGGCAGGCGGGGCCTGTCGCTGCTGACGGAGCCGCTCGGCCTCTTCGGCTGGAGCGAACTGGAAACAGTGCTACTGGCGGCAGTGGCGTCGGAAACGCCGCTGCTGCTGGTAGGCTCCCACGGCTGTGCCAAAAGCTACTTTCTGGAACATCTGGCAAAAGTGTTGGAACTGGAATACCGGTTCTACAACGCCAGCCTTATCAATTATGACGACCTGGTGGGTATCCCCATGCCCAGTGAGGATCGGAAACGTCTGGAATACATCACCACACCCACGGCCATCTGGGATGCCGAAGTGGTGTTTCTGGATGAGATCAACCGTACCAAACCGGAATTGCAGAATAAACTGTTTCCCATCATCCACGAGCGCCGCGTGCAAGGCGTGCCGTTGAAGCGGCTGCGTTTCCGTTGGGCCGCCATAAATCCGCCCCCCTCGGAAACGGATTATGACGAGGTGGCCTATCTCGGGGCGGAACCATTGGACACGGCACTGGCGGATCGCTTCGGCTTTATTGTAGAAGTGCCGTCCTGGAACGGATTACATGCCGAGGACAAGATGGCCGTCCTTCGGGACCGCGGTCGGGGCCCCCGCACCTTCCCGGTTCCCATTGAGCAGCTCATCAGCGCTTGCCGCACGCGCCTCGACCAGCTGAAAGACTCGTTCCAGACGGACCTGGGGGCCTACTTGGTCCTGCTGTGGAACGAACTGGTCAAGGCGGGTGTTACCCTTTCCACACGGCGGCTATCCATGCTGTACGACAATATTTTAGCGACCCATGCGGCCGCGGCCACCCTGGAGGCATTTTCAGGGGAGGCCGTCCGGCAGGATTGGAACCTGTCCGCCTGGCAGGCATTGCAGCACAGCCTTCCCCAACGTGCCCAGGGGACCGCCCCGGAAATGCTGAAGATCAACGCCGCCCATCTGCAGGCCTGGGCGCTGATGAACAAGACGCAGGATTCGGAGGTGTTTTCCCTGTTGACCATTTCGGACAAGGTGGCGCGCGCCCGTGAAGCGCTGCGTCACCGTCACAGGTTACCCGAGGGAGCCGTCAGCTCCGCTCTGATCCAATTTCTTTCGGACAGCGATGGTCCGGCGGATGCCCATATCCGCGCGCTGGCGCTGTACACGGTAACGCATCGCCAGTGTCCGCTTCCCGCACCAGTGCTGGACGCCATGGCGAACCAGTTGGAAGGCATCTTTTCTCCCGCCGCCTTCCCCGTGCCGGTGCCGTGGAGGGACCGGGACTATGTGTCGAAGCTGATGGAAGAGATTCCCGCGGCGACCGGGCCCCGGGAACGTATGTTGCGACACTATGACCAGAACCTGGCCAAACGGATTTATGAGCTTACCCATGATGTCCGGGAATGCAAACGTTCGGTACAGGATTTTCGTCTTCTTAGCAAGCAACTGGGCCTGGCTATGGCCGTAAAAAACGGAGAGGACCATCATGCCTAAAATGGATACATTGACAGCGATGCTTTCAGCCACCTTAAACCCGTCCGGGACGCCGGCGCCGCCAACCGTAAACGCTTCCGGGGAAATCTCCCTGCTGCGGACCATGCCCACCCCCTTCACGGCATTCAGTTTTGTTCATCTGCTGCATCACCATGGCCTTCTGGCGCCTTTCATTTCCCCTGACCAATACCTGGGACGGGAAGACCTCCGTAAATGCCATGTCGATTCGTTGTTGGAACACTATGGTCTGTCGGCGGGGGCGGAAGTGTGGCCGTTGTTGCAGCCATTGGGCTTCCATCGGGAAAACGCGGATGAGATTGCGCACACGCGCCTGCCGGGTTATATGTTCGTCTCGCGCCTTCTGAGTCTCGACGAGGATGGGTTCTATTCACCGGTAACGCTTTGTACGGATACGGCACTGGCCGCGGCTGTTGTTTCCCGGGTCAAAGGCCGTTATTACCGGTCGGATGCCGAACCGGACTATCGGATGGACCATTTCCTGAAGACGGCCGTGGTCTGTGGCGATACCCGGGTTTTCCAGTCTCCCGAAACAGCTAAAGAGGGGGAGGTCCAGTGAATTCATCTGAACATTTTTTTCCCGAGGCATCTAAATGGAATAAGGAAGATACGAGTTTCCGCCGCGCCAGGGAACATATGCGCGGGGAGCGGCAAAAGCATTCCCTTGCGTCCCAGGTCTGTTCCGGGGATCCCCTTCAGGCGGAGAGGGCCATGGCTCGTCTGAAGAAGCGTATTCTCAAAGCGGTCCCCCCCGGAACAATGTACCTGGAGGCGTTGATGAACATATCCGGCTACGAATGGTCCACAGAGATCCCATCCGCCGGAATAACGTGCACCGCCGCGCCGACCTTCCTTTTTAATCCCAAATTCCTGGACCGGTACTGCATACTGGATACCGATTTGCAAATGCTGATCCTCCATGAACTGCACCATATCCTTTATGGGCACCACATACTTTGCGGCGACATGAGTCCCGCTAAAAACGTGGCTTTCGATGCGGTGATAAATGCCCGGCTGTGCAAAGCCTGGGAATCCCCCGTTCACGCGGACTTTTTCCGGAATACCTACAAGGACAAAGGTTTCCCGGAGGTCCTGCTTTGCCCGCCGTCCGGATGGCCCGGTCAACCCAATGAAGACGAACGGAAACAGGAAACCCTGAGAATGCTGCGGCAGCTGGGTATGAAGGCCACCACCAAAGTGGTCCGTCTGCGCCGCCGTTTGTATGAACCCGGCGGCGACATCAGCTATGAAGAGATCCTTGAAGTACTCCGGGAACTCGGGCTTACCCAAGTCCCCCTGCTGCTTGGCAACCACACTCTGCAGCCAATTACGGAGACGGATAAAAATCGTGTTGCCTATCCCTTTCTTATCAATACGGCGCGAGGGGTGCACGGGCTTCTCAAGGAAGCGGAACGCAAAAGCGGGCAAGACCGGCAGGCGGGGAGAGGCAGTGAACTTTTTAATATTCAAATTTCTTTATCCCAACCGCGCGGACCGTTTCTGAACGCCCTGCGCAACGTCCTCGTAAGGGCCGGGGTTTACCGGCAGCATCTGTCCACCCACTGTGTCCGAAAACAAACAACGAAGGATCGGGAAATGATGTCCGTGGTGCCCGACTGGCGCGACCGTACCTTGCCAGCACGCGCTGACCTGTTGGGCGCTTCTCCTGTGCTGTACCGCAGCAGCCGGCCCTGCCGCAGCGCGTCCTGGCAGCCTTCCGGCGCGGCCCATGTATACCTTGATGTAAGCGGATCGATGTCCGATGACCTGCCGTGGATTGCCGGCGCCCTGCGCCCGTTGGAAAGAAACGGCCTGTGCCGGATTTTTCTTTTCAGTACGACGGTGGTGCCGCTGCCCAAAGGACAACTCCGCAAAGGCCGTTTCGCCTCCACCGGCGGCACCGATATCCGCTGCGTACTGGAGCATTTGACTGAACTGCCCCCCGCAAAACGGCCCAGGCACGCGGTCGTGGTAACCGACGGGATCTTCCGGCTTCCCAGGTTTTTTGCGTGGCCCCGAGGCAATTTTAAGGGAATGAATGTGGCCCTTCATGGCGCCATCACTCATAACGGTTCGGAGTCTCCTTTTTCGTCCATGGCGGCATCCATCACAAGATTACCCGCCTATAAATAGGGACGGTGTCCGGGGGACACCAGGAAAGTGTCGGTAAAGGAAAGTTCACGGTACGGCAACCAGTAAGAAAGGAGCAGCCATGTCAGAAACACAACTTCGAAACGAGTACCTGGTGCAACGGGGGTTCTTATACGCCAAAGCCCTTGACGGGGTCCGCAACGGCCTGGATCGAACCCGGGAAGTGCTGCTATGGCGG
>JAKJCY010000068.1 GCA_022706235.1 Candidatus Hydrogenedentota bacterium
TTTCTGGCACTCAGAATTTGGTTCTGAAGCCGGGCGACCACTTCGGGATGTTCCTTCAGGTACATGCGCGTGTTTTCACGTCCCTGTCCCAGGTTTTCCCCTTCATACGAAAACCATGCGCCGCTCTTGAGAATCAATTTGTCCTCAATGGCCAGATCAAGTACATCCCCTTCCCGGCTGATACCTTCATCAAAAAGAATGTCAAATTCCGCCTGCCGGAATGGAGCGCTCACCTTGTTTTTAACCACTTTCACCCGAACCCGGTTGCCCACATTGTCTTCGCGGTCCTTTAACCCCGAGATACGGCGAATATCCAGGCGCATGCTTGCATAAAACTTCAGCGCCCTGCCACCGGTGGTGGTTTCGGGATTACCGAACATGACCCCGATTTTTTCCCGGATTTGGTTGATAAAGATCAACAGGGTTTTCGACCGGCTTATGACGGCGGTGAGTTTGCGCAATGCCTGGGACATCAGCCGTGCTTGGAGTCCCACATGGGAATCGCCCATTTCCCCCTCCACTTCAGCCTTGGGAACCAGGGCTGCCACGGAATCCACCACAATCACATCCACCGCGTTGCTCCGCACCAGGCTCTCGCAAATCTCCAGGGCCTGTTCCGCCGTATCTGGTTGGGAGACCAGCAGGTTGTCGATGTCAACGCCGATTTTCTGGGCGAAAGACGGATCAAGGGCGTGTTCGGCGTCGATGTAACAGGCAATTCCCCCCGCACGCTGCGCGTTCGCCACCACATGCAGTGCCAGCGTGGTTTTTCCGGAAGATTCCGGGCCAAACACTTCCGTGACGCGGCCCCGGGGAAAGCCGCCGATACCTGTGGCAATGTCCAGAGACAAACTGCCGCTGGATACCGCCTGTATGCCCTCGCGAAAGGAATCGTCGCCCAACCGTATCAACGTGCCCCGGCCGAATTGCTTTTCGAGCTGCGATACCGCGATATCAAGCGCTTTCAGTTTCCCCTTATCTTCCGTTAAACTCGCCATGGTAGTCTCCTTTGTTATGGTACTGAAATTATTTTCATGAAGGGTCAGTGTGCCAGATTCAAACCCGCAAGTCAAGTTTGAGGACCGCCTGCCCCCTCTATGGACGGCGAACGGTCTATTGAACGGGCACTCCCGCTGCGGATACAATATCATACGATGAATTCATATAGTGTTATCAATTTTTCCGTGCTCGGCGGCGGTGGTGAGGTCGGCGCCAACTGTTTTGAACTGTCCTTCAACGGGTATCGGCTTCTGCTGGATTGCGGTACCCACCCCAAGAAAGAAGGAAGCGAAGGGCTGCCCGTCTTTGATATGGCCACCAAGCCGCCGGATGCGTATTTGGTTTCTCACGGGCATATAGACCACTGTGGGGCGATACCTGTTTTAAACAGGCGTTTTCCTGACGTTCCCGGGTATAGCACGCCGCCGTCACGGCATATTGTGGACCGGATGTTGCATAACAGTGTGGTGGTCATGGAAATGCTGGCGGAAGAACGGGGCATCCCGGGATATCCGCTTTACGACCATTATGATGTGGGGTGTGCCATGCGCCTGCTCCATGCCCAGCGGTTCGGCATGCCTTTCACGCCGGGGGATGCCTCAGATGTGGAGGTGACCTTCGTTCATGCGGGACACGTGCTGGGCGGTGCCAGTATCCTGATTAAGATCCCGGGACACACCTTATTTTATTCGGGGGATATTTCCTGTACACGGCAATTGCTGCTTGCCGGATGCACTCATCCGGATGAGGTATCTCACGTTGACACGCTCATCATCGAGTCCACCCAAGGTGCGACGGATGATGATGGAAGGTGTGATTATGAAGAGGAAACCCACCGCTTGGGCAGTGCCATGCGGCGGGTATTGAAACGCGGAGGGTCGGTGCTGTTACCCAGTTTTGCGCTGGGGCGGACCCAGGAAATGGTCAATATCGTGGCGAACCTGCAGATGAACGGAGAAATTCCCTTTGTTCCCATGTATACGGTGGGCCTTGGCAGGGCGGTTTACGAGATTTATGACAAGTTTTCCTCCTACCTGCATCCGGGCGTGGCGTTGAGGCCGTTATCCAGCACACAGCGGTTGGGCAATGTCTGGGACAAGAGCGTGGTGGATGCGTTGTTGCGCAAACCGTGCATCATTATCGCCACCTCGGGCATGATGATGGAGAATACGCCTTCCGCCCTGGTGGCGCAGGCGATGGTGCGCCAATCGCATCATGGGATTTTTTTTGTGGGATATCTGGACCCGGATACTCTGGGATATAAACTGCTCCACGCGGCCCCCGGTGAATCCCTGCAATTTGAGTTGAACAGGGACCCGGTGGAGATCGTCCTGGATGACATCGCACAGTACCGGTTCAGTGCTCATGCTTCCCGGTCTGAATTGGTGAGTATTGTCCGGCGGTTGAATCCGGACCATGTCATTTATGTGCACGGCGATCCTGACGCGCTGTTGTGGATGCAGAGCAATGCGGGCAATGGCGCCCGCCCTTATATTCCCAGCGTGGGTGAAACGATAACCATAGAGGTGTAGTTATGGCCGGACGGCGTAATCCCGCAGTGCGGAACACGCTTTATTTACTTACCCGGGCATTCTTTTCCCTGACAAGGATAGTACCCCTGCCCCTGGCCCGGGGCTTGGGAATCGGGCTGGCCGCCGTTGCCTATCACTGCCTGCCGCGGGTAAAGCGTGTCGGCCGCGCCAACCTGGAGTTGGCCTACGGCGATACCTTGACCGGGGCAGAGAAACGCCGCATCCTTCGCGAGTCCGTGCGCAACCTGGGCTTGGTAGCGGCTGAGTTCTCCCACCTGCCGGGCATGCTTGCCCATGGAATTCCGCCCCGGATACAGGTCAAGGGTCTCGATTTGGTGGACAGCGCACGCGGCGCTATTCTGATGGGGGCGCATCATGGCAATTGGGAACTCATGCTTCCCTTAACCGGCCGGCTCGGCCTGAAGGTGGCTGCCGTGGTTCGCGATTTTGACGACCCCAGGATGAACACCTTGGTTAGTCAGGTGCGCAGTGTGCCCGGTGTGACCTTGATATCCAAAAAGAAAGCGATGGCAAGCCTGCTTTCCGAAATCAGAAGCGGGTCTAGTATTGGTCTGCTCGCGGACCAGAATCCCCGGGAAAATGCGGCGCCCGTTACCTTTTTCGGAAGGCAAACCTGGGCATCCATCGGTCCGGCTCTTCTTGCAATGCGGGCCGGGGCGCCTGTTCATCCCGTAGCCGTCACTCGCATCGATCACAGCCGGTATGTGCTTGAATTTTTCCCGGCGCTGGAACTGGTCCGTTCGGGTAATTTTATTCAAGACCTTCAGGAAAATACCCAACGCTGCCAGGACGCGATAGAAACCCTGGTCCGCGCCTGTCCCGGGCAATGGCTTTGGCTGCACCGGCGCTGGAAACCCCGGGCGCATCTCGCCCAGGTGTGGGAGGCACGGGAGAAGAAAGAAGCGTCAAGGCGCCATGCCGAAGCCTCCGCAGACAAAAGTAGTTCGTCATAAATAGTGGAGACGAAGCCAATGGTATCCATCGGGACCTGCGTTCTTGGGTTAAATCCCCGCGTTGCCCTTGCCGTTGATGACGGCTGTTCACGCGAGGAGGTGGACGCTGCTATGACCGCCGGCGCGGACATGCTCGAGTTCCGCATTGATCGGTTTCAGGATACGAGCCGGGCGTATGTGCTGGATGTGTTGGGGCGGTTCAATGGCTTCCCCCGCATAGGTACCATTCGATCCAGCCAGGAGGGCGGCGGCTGGAAAGGCGGGGAGGAAGCGCGGCTCGATTTGTTTGCTGCCATCATGCCGCACGTCGAGGCGGTGGACATCGAGATTGCTTCGAGCCTGATTAACCGTCAGGTTGTGGAATGCGCCGCCTGCCAGGGCAAAACCATCATCGGGTCTTTCCACGATTTTCATGGCACTCCTGGACCGGAGGTATTTGAGGCCTATATACAGCAGGCTCGGGACCTGGGGGTGACGATAATCAAATTCGCGGCACACTGTTCGACCCGGGCGGAGTTGTGTCGGCTGGCGGGGCTGCTGCTGAACAACACGGACAAGCACCTGATTGTATTGGGCATGGGAAATGAAGGTCGTATTTCACGTTTTCTGTTTCCCGCTCTTGGCTCCCTGGTCACGTATACCTTTTTGGGAACGCCCTCTGCTCCGGGGCAGGCTTCTTTGGACGAAACTCTGCATATTTTGGACCTGTTGTACGCAAGGAACAAGTAGATTCGGTTCTATGTCGCCGGGATTTATTACGGGGACGGACGCCCGCCGGATAGGACTGATTCTTCTCCGGTCAGTGGTTCAAATGCTTGTCCCTGACAGATAGATATGGTACACTATGCCCTGACCTACAAGGTAAGGAATCAACCATGAAAAAGAGAATAACGCTCGCGTCGCTAGGGTTGTTGATTATTGTGCTGGTAGCAGCCTGCAAGCCGGAACCTCCTCCTCCTCCTCCGCCGCCTCCGCCACCGGAACCCACGGCGGAAGAATATTATCAACAACTAAGAACCATTATGGGGAACTTGTTGATGTCCGGTATTCAAGCCCAGCATGACAGCGCCATTCCCGACCTTCTCAACCAGTTGCAGGCACGAAAAGCCCAGTTAACCGCTTCCGAAAACGGCCGCAACGCGCTGCAAATGTTATCGCGCGACGTGGAAGAATCCATCAAGAAGGCGAGGGAGGAAGAACGCTGGCGCAAGATATCCGCGTTGTGCCGGGTTTATATGACACTCCATCCGGATAATCCGCGTTTTGAAAGAACCCGGGAATATGCGGACCTCATGTTAAAGCGTCCGGTTTTGACGGTCACCGGCTTCATGGAACTGGACAACGAGCTTTATGTGTTCATTGATTTGTTTGATCCCACGGACGGGAAGACCACCGCGTACCGGGTTCGTGAAGGGGAAGAATTTCACACCAATATGCGGCTCGTGAAAATTATCGGCAACCAGTATTCTATTGAAGTGGAATACCTGCCCCTGAATTATTCGTGGGAATGTGTCGGCCCCAAAAAGCGCGATGTACTGGGACCGAATATCAAGAAAGAGACTTGATCCGCTTATAGAAATCGGGTTGACCTGTTCCCGTGTGAGTGCCGATAAGCGGAGACGCCGGAAAGACAGATGGTTTTTTGCCGGGAGTGAAAACGCTTGCGGGGTGAGTATGTCTTATGAAGCGTTTCCTTTCCTCGAGACGGTTGGCGCCTCCTGTGGCGGTGTCTTTTAACTGGAGAGGCGGAATGTCGCCAGTCACCGGCAGGGCGGCGGTAATGCGGTTATAGCGGCTGGTGAATTGCCCGGAAAACCGATGGAACTTCACTTTTTTTATGCTGGAACAATGCGACGAAAACCGAATTTCTGAAACCCGGTTCCGGTGGATGGTTTTCCTGGCGGTTTCGCTGGTGTGCGGTGCCGCTTATGTGAACACGCTGGAGGGGGACTGGGTTTGGGACGATGCTTCGTCCGTTTTGTTGCACAGGCATGTTCAGGACCCGGGGCAATTTTTCCAATTGTTTCGCGAGGACCAGCATGCCTTCGGGCGGGGCCAGGGCAATTTCTACCGGCCTTTGGTCGCGGCAAGTTTTATGTCGGATTATTTTTTTTCCGGAGGTTCCCGCCCTGATGCGGACAGCGGACTTAAGGCGCCCGATGTCTCACCCCTGCTATTTCACCTGACAAATATGCTGTTGCATCTGGCGGCCGCACTGCTTTTCTGGCGGCTGCTTCACGGCCTTGGCAGCCCGCGCCCCGTTCAACTGCTGGCACCCCTGATTTATGTGGCCCATCCGTTACACACGGAAGCGGTGGCTTATATCAGCGGGCGTGCGGACATGATGTCCGCAGCGGCTTTGTTTGCCGCGTTGTGTTTTGTGCATCTCTCGTTTCGCCCGGGGAAAGCCGTATTCGGGCTGGTTGCCGCGGCGGTTTGTTTTGTTCTGGGGCTGTTGAGCAAAGAATCCTCCTTGATTTATCCCGTGCTGTTGGCGGTGCTCCTGCCGGCTATGATGGAGAAAACCTCCAGGGATGAACATCCTGACCGGCCTTCCCGCTTCCAAATTCTCCTGCCCGCGCTGGTCGCGGCCGCCATTCTGGCCGTTTATCTTCTTCTCCGGTCGACCCTGCTCCGTTTTGCCGAAGGAGCGGCATCCATCCCGGCGCCCTTGCCCCAGCGTTTGTATGAAACGATGCAAGCCCTGGGCTTGTACCTGAAACTCTTATTTGTGCCCGTTCACCTGCACATGGAACGCGTGCTGGATACGGAATCTTCCTGGTATGCGGTCCTGGGAACGGGATTCCTGGTGGCGCTTGTGCTGGCCATTATTTGGAGTTGGCGGACTGGCAACAAACGTATTACAGCCGGTTTTTCCTGGTTTCTGGTATCCTGGCTGCCTGTTTCCGGTATCTTTCCGTTAAACGCCCCCATGGCGGAGCACTGGATGTATGTGCCCATGGCGGGCTTCTGGTGGGCATTGATAGAAGTGGTATTTGCTTTGTTCCGCGCGCCCCTCGCGAGGCGTGTGATTTACGTTGTCCTTGTCGGCCTGGTTCTTTTATTCGCGGGCATGACCGCCCGGCGCAATCTCGATTGGCGGGACAATGTCACGCTGTTCCGTTCCACGCTGGAACGGAACCCGAACAGCGCCCGTGTACATTTTAATTTGGCGGTCACTTATGAGGACCTTGAGCATAACTACGCGGGCGCACGGCGTCACTATGAACGCTACCTGGAACTGCAGGCACGCCGTCGCGCTCAACTCCCGGGGCAGGCATTCGCACTGGATGAAGAGGTCGAGGCGCGCTTATCGCTGGGAGAGGTCTTGATGGGATTGCAGGAGTACCGGGAGGCGGTCGGCGTTTTTGCGCCCCTGGTTCAATTGGCGGACATGGAAGCCTGGAAATCGGCCGCCGCCTTCGCCGCGCTTAAAACGGCTGAATCTATGCTGGCGCTGGGGGAGATATCCCAGTCGAATGCCTATTTCGACCGGGCCATTCGCCTGGATCCCAAATTAATGAACACCATAGAGAATATTCTTTCCGGAGCTCCTTTTATTGCGGGGTATTAGTAGAGAAATGCGCAGATGAATAAACGGCTTCATTTTTCAGGTATCGGTGGCACAGCCATGGTGGCCGGGGCGCGGCTTGCCATCGAGGCGGGGTTTGAGGTGCGCGGCAGTGATGTCCGCCTGTATCCGCCGGCCTCCCGCATGGTGGCCGCCCTGGAGGTACCGGTGGCCGTGGAGTACGCCGCCACGAACCTTGACTGGGGGCCGGACTGTGTTATTGTCGGCAATGCACTCAGCCGGGGAAACCCGGAAGTGGAGGCCGCGCTGTCGCGACGTATGCGCTATACCAGCCTTCCCGAATGGCTGAAGGAGCATGTGCTTCGCGCGCGGCGGCCTGTGGTCATTTGCGGTACCCACGGCAAGACGACGACCACGGCATTAACCGCTTTTGTCCTTGACAAGGGTATTCCCGGTGTGGGGTATCTGATCGGGGGCGACACGCCCGCCTTTCCCCATTCGGCACGGCTGGGAAACCCGGGCGTGCCGTTTGTAATCGAAGGGGATGAATATGACACGGCTTTTTTCGACAAGCGCGCCAAGTTTCTGCATTATCTTCCCGAGGTTGCCGTGGTGACCTCGATGGAATTTGACCACGGCGATATCTACCGGGATTTGGGAGAAATTGAAACGGCATTTCAACGCATGCTCCGGCAAATCCCCCGGCAGGGGAGCGTGTTTCTCTGCGCGGACAACCATGCTCTTTCCCTTTCATCTTATGCCTTTTCAAATGTGGTGACGTATGGTATTGATGTCCCTGGAGACTGGCACGGAAAGATTTCCGCAGATTCCGGCGGAACGGCTTCTCTCGAAATATGGCACAGGGAGACGGCATGGGGCAGGATAACTCCTTCCCTGTACGGCCGGCACAACCTGCAGAATGCCCTTGCCTCGGTAGCCGTAGCCGCCACGCTGGGCATGTCCGCTCCGGACATTGCTGCGGCCATCCGCGATTTCCCGGGCGTGCACCGCCGCATGGAAGTCTTCCTCGACACGGGGAACGCCATTTTTGTGGATGATTTTGCCCATCATCCGACCGCCATTCGCGAAACCATCGCCGCAGCCCGTCTGCGCTGGCCGGACCGCCGCCTCCGGGCCGTATTCGAGCCCAGGTCGAACACTACGGTAACCAATCGTTTTCAGGCGGAAATGGAAGAGGCGTTCAGCGCCGCGGATGAAGTGTTTATCGGACCCGTACACCGGGCGGCTGCCATTCCCGAATCGCAACGTCTCGACACCACAATGCTGACAAAAGCCCTGCGGGATAAAGGGATTCCCGCCCACGCTTTTAACGACGTCGGCACACTGGCGGAAACCATGATTGCCACGGGTGGAAACCGTGATGTCGTCTTGATTATGAGCAACGGTGCCTTTGGTGGTATTTATGACCTGTTTCGAAAGCAGACGCTGTCCGGACAGGCCGCAGCCGGTTCATGATGGCCAGTGGCGGTATCGCCGGGAAATGGTCTCTGCCGGCCTTTCCAGGGGAGAGGCTATGTCCCCTAAAACTTGGGCGGTCCGCCATCGGCGGGTAGTTCCACCGGTATCAACTTGTCCTGCGCCGGCGGTTCCAGGGTAGGTTCCGTCGGCACGGGAGCCATGGGGAATATATTTTTGGGCTCAGGCGCGTTGCCGGCGAGGTATTCGGCCAGGGCGGTTTTATCCACGCCAAAAATGTTGTCACGCATAAACTCCAGGGCCTCTTTTGTGCGGGCTTTTACCCGTTCATCGCGTATGCTTCCTTCTCCAATATGTCCGGCGATGAATTCGGCGAACTCGTTCATACGCGAGCCAAACCGCCGCAGGCCGGTGACGGTTTCTGAAGACAAACCCAGCGCATCCGGGTCCGTCGCTGACGTGTAGGAGACGGACTGGCCTGACTCCAGCAGTGCTTTGATTTTCGGGTCACTCTTGAAGACTGCCTCATATTGGTCCAGTATGTATTTCATGAAAACATCTATGGCATCCACCTGCAGGGCAGGGTCTTCTCCCGGATGGGACGCGATAGCGCACAAAGTGTCCCGGAATTCAATGTCCCGGGATTGGAAATACATGGGGAGCGACATGGTCAGCAAACTGGGCGGCGCCAAACCCGGTACGCTGCGTTCAAGCAAAAAACGGCGAAGTACAGGGTCATCGTCCCTGTTCTTGATAATAATCAAGAGGTCATCCAAATCTCCTTTTGAAGGTGGCGAGTCAGTAAAATGCATTTTCGCGCTGCTTTGGGGAGGACTATCTGGATTTTCCTTGATTATCAAAGGCATATATTCCAGGGCGGTAACGATATTTTTCAGGACAATCTGGTCCACTTCCGCTTGCGATATTCCCAAGGCTTCCTGTTGCCGCGCTACTTCCGCTCCCTCTCGGGCCGCGCGCAGCAAGTCAATGGTGCGTAGATGCCGGAAAGACTCAAAGGGATATTCCTGCCCCGGGGTTCGCAGGGCATCGTTAATGCTCAGCGGACGCGCCGGCTGAGATTCAATCTGTTTAACCACGTCTTCCACCATTTGCCAGTACGGATAACGGGTACGTGCTGTCGGAGCTATCGGTTCGGTGGCCAAAAAGGCGACGATAATAAAACAGGTGCTTAGCAGCATAAAACCTCTCCTGTCCAACCTAAATCCGCACATAAGAAACCGAATTGCTGGAATGAAGCCAATAAACATAAGGACCGTAGAAGCGGCATCCTGCCGCTTTACATTCGAAGCCATGCTGGCCTAAGTTACAATGGAAGCGGCAGGATGCCGCTTCTACGATCCTCGCCATTCCTTACGTGCGATATTAGGTCCAAAACTGTTCTTGTTACATTAAGAAGACACTTCCAAGAAGGCCTGTGGCCTGTATAACCAAACAAAAACACAGGATACAACCATACGCCTTGACCCTGATGCATTCTCGCTCATTTTACATTTATCTTCATGTCCAATAACGTAACTCGGTTCGGTATCGTTTACAAGGTTTACAGAAACGGTACATTCCCGCCGGGTGCCCTACACCGATGAACCCGGCACGGACCAAGGCCGAATTTCTTTTGGCTGTCCGTTAGTATAAGAAATACACATGGTCGGGGACAACATAAGTCGCAGACACATAAGTCGCAGATAACGTTCCGGTTAGTATAAGGGGTTGAGTTTTTTGTTTTCCCGCCGCACTTCTAAATAGTTATATTACAATATAAAAGAAATTTGGATTTTGACATAAAAAAAGGCCTCAGTCCACCGGATGTCATAGTGCCGTGAAATCATTGCAGACCGCATTGTTTTTTGTTCTTGTTCTGTCTGGTGAATCGCGCTGGTCGTGAAGACGGATTTGGTGAGGCCTTGGCGCTTTCCTGCCATATTTTTTTGGATCCCCCCGTAAAAATGAAGTAAAATAAAGACCTTCAACACTACCTGAGTCGAGGAAAATCGCGTGACAAGATTTTGCATATTTCGGGGAAAGAAATCTTTCGTCTTCTTGCTGCTGGTTTCCGGCATTTTTTCTTTTGCCGGATGTAGCGGGGGCCATGGCCGCAGCAGTACGGTGAATGTGGTGGGGTCCACATCGGTACAGCCTTTTGCCGAACTTCTGGCGGAAGAGTACCTCGTAAAGAATCCCACACGGAATGTGGAAGTACAGGGCGGGGGGTCCACGGCAGGATTGCAGGCGGTGCGGACCGGGCTGGCCCACATTGGCATGTGTTCCCGAACGTTAACGCCCGAAGAATCCGGCGAATTCAAGGGGACCTTGATCGCCCGTGACGGCCTCGCCATTGTGGTGAATCCTTCCAACCCGGTCGGAAACCTGACCTTATCGCAATTGTGCGATTTGTTCAGCGGCGCCAGAGCAAACTGGCGGGATGTGGGCGGTGTGGCCGGTCCGGTGCGTCCCATTACCCGTGAAGAAGGCTCAGGTACCCGGGACAGTTTTGTGCACTTGGTTATGGGTGATTCGCACATTACGCGCCGGGCGCTGACCCAGGAATCGAACGGTGCCGTGCGGGAACTGGTCAAGGGCGATCCGGGCGCTATCGGATATATGTCGCTTGGCATGGTCGGTATGGAACTCAAGACGGTCCGGATTGACGGAATTGAACCTACGGCGGGGAATGTGCTTGCGGGAACCTACAATCTTGCACGGCCCTTTCTCTTTGTGACTAAGGGCGAAATCAGCGAGGAAGCCACACATTTCTTTGATTTTGTAATGTCAGACGAGGGTCAGGATACGCTGGAACGGGAAGGGCTCGTGCGCGTCCAATGAATCAGGATAAACTTATAGCGCTTGCATTAATGATGGTGGCGCTTTCGGCCGTCACCGGCCTGGCCGTTATAACCGTTTTCATTTTTAAGGAAGGCGTTCCTATTATTGCGGACGCAGGCCTTCGCGGTTTTTTTCTTTCCTCGGACTGGGATCCGGCGGCGGGACGCTTCGGCATTCTTTCCATGATTGTCGGCTCACTTATTGTGACGTTGGGCGCCATGGCGATTGGTGGGGTTTTCGGATTGAGCCTTGCTATTGTGCTTACACAGTTTTGTCCCGCGAAATTGGCGGCCATACTCAAACCTGTCATCGAACTGCTGGCGGGCATCCCTTCCGTGGTATACGGGTTTATGGGGGTGGTCACGCTGGTGCCGCTTATCCGTACCTATCTGGGGGGGCCGGGGTTGTCGGTTCTGGCCGCTTCCATCGTTCTGGGCATTATGGTTCTTCCCACCGTTACCAGTATTTCCGTGGACGCGTTGAAAGCCGTTCCCCGTTCCTATTGGGAAGGTTCCGTGGCCATGGGCGCGACGAAATGGCAGACCACCCACATGATCATGTTGAAAGCGGCCCGTTCCGGTGTTGTTGCGGCGATTATCCTGGGTATGGGCCGTGCCCTGGGTGAAACCATGGCGGTTATCATGGTTGCCGGCAATGCGCTGGAGGTTCCGGGCAGCCTGCTGGACCCGGTCCGCACGCTGACCAGTAATATCGCTCTCGAGATGGGATATGCCACGGGCCGGCACCGTGAAGCATTGTTTGCCACCGGCGTGACGCTCTTTGTGATTATCATGATTTTCAACACTACGGCCCTGGTTATAGCGCGGCGTGGAACGGGAAAGAGAGGCCCGAAATGAGACGCCTTTCTCCGGCAATTTCGCAGCGTATCGCCATGGGAATACTGTGGTTGCTGACCCTGGCTACCATCGCTGTATTGTTTTATATAGTCTTTTATATTCTGATCAAGGGGTTGCCCTATATCACGTGGGAGTTTCTCAGTAGTGCGCCCAAAAGCATGGGGCGTAAAGGTGGTATTTTCCCCATGATTGTGGGCACTTTTCTGGTGTCCGGGCTTGCCGTGCTGATAGCCGCGCCGCTGGGTGTGGGTACGGCGGTTTATCTGACCGAATACACCCGTGAAAGCCGGTTCACCTTTCTTCTCCGTTTTGGCGCCGATTGCCTGGCAGGCATTCCATCCATCATCT
This sequence comes from Candidatus Hydrogenedentota bacterium, assembly GCA_022706235.1. Taxonomy (GTDB): domain Bacteria; phylum Hydrogenedentota; class Hydrogenedentia; order Hydrogenedentales; family CAITNO01; genus JAAYBJ01. The sequence goes on from JAKJCY010000068.1 coordinate 12,521, forward strand.
ACGGGTTGTTCGGATTTGTGTTTTTTTCTATCGCGCTGGGCATGGGCCTCAGCGTTCTCTCAGGCGCGCTCACCCTGGCGTTGATGGTGCTGCCCACGATCATCCGCACCGCCGAAGAGGCTATTCGCGCCGTACCGTATGCCTATCGCGAGGCTAGTTACGGGCTTGGCAGCACGCGCTGGCAGATGGTGACCCGCATTGTTCTGCCTGTCGCGCTGCCGGGCATCTGTACCGGCATCGTCTTGTCGCTCGGCCGGAGTATCAGTGAAACGGCTGCGGTAATGTTAACGGCGGGTTCCGCGTTGCGGCTGCCTCAGTCGGCATTCGATTCCTCGCGGACGCTGGCGCTGCATTTTTACATCCTTTCCCGGGAAGGGTTGTCCATGGAAAAAGGCTATGCCACGGCATCGGTGCTGATCATCATCATCCTGATTCTGAACGCCTTTGCCTATTGGCTGATGCGCCGGTTTATGCGGAGGGCAACGTGATGACGCCCGCCGAGTTAGGCCCCATTATTGAGGTGCGCGACCTGTCCGTACGGTTTTCCGGAAAGCTCGTGCTCAACCACCTGAACCTTGATATCCGTCGGAACGAGCGCCTGGCTGTCATCGGTCCCTCTGGCAGTGGCAAGACCACGTTTCTCCGGTGTCTCAACCGCCTGAACGATCTGCAACATGATTTCACTCATACCGGGCAAATCCTGCTGGACGGAAAAAACATCTACGCGCCCGAAGTGAATCCCGCCCGATTGAGAAGGCGGATTGGCATGGTGTATGCCGTACCCGTGCCGCTGCCCGGTTCCGTATATGACAATCTCGTCTACGGACCGAAACTGGCCGGAGTCCAATCCCGGGACGACCTGGAAGAACTGGTGGAAAGTTCGCTTCGCGCGGCATTCTTATGGGAGGAAGTCAAGGATCGGCTTCGCATGTCGGCGAGGGACTTGTCCGGCGGCCAGCAACAACGGATGTGCCTTGCCCGGGTGCTTGCGCTGAAACCGGATGTCATGGTCCTGGACGAGCCGTGCTCCGGCCTGGACCCCATTTCCACGGCGGAAATAGAGGATGCACTGCTGGAACTGAAATCCAGCCATGCTATCGTACTCGTGACCAACAATACCAAACAGGCCGGCCGCGCCTCGGACCGTACCGCTTTCTTTCTGATGGGGGAACTCATCGAGGTGGGTGACACGGGTTGCTTGTTTACCAACCCCGTCGACCAGCGTACCAATGACTACCTGGTCGGTCAGTTTGGCTAGGCGATGCTATGGAAACTAAACTGCGGACACAGAGCTTAAATCTGTACTACGGAAAGTTCCACGCGCTGAAGCATGTCAACATCCAAATCAAGCCGCAGGCCATCACGGCCATTATCGGCCCGTCCGGATGCGGCAAGTCTACCCTTCTGCGTTGTTTTAACCGGATGAACGAGCTTATACGGGATGTGCGCATCGAGGGCGGCATATTTCTCGATGGGATGGATATAAACGCTCCGGGCGTGGACCTTACCCGGCTTCGTCGCCGAGTTGGCATGGTGTTTCAGCGCCCCAATCCATTCCCGCTGTCCATCGCTGATAACGTATCCTATGGCTTGCGTGTTCATGGCGCGCCGCCCGGAACCCGCGTGAGCGAGGTGGTGGAACAGGGGTTGCGCGCCACCCATTTATGGGACGAAGTCAAGGATAATCTGAACAGCCCTGCGCTTGCCTTGTCGCCTGAACAACAGCAGCGGCTTTGCATATCGCGGGTTATTGCCATCGAACCGGAAGTATTGCTCATGGACGAGCCCTGCTCGGCCCTCGATCCCATTGCCACCGGCCATATCGAGGAGTTGATGCGCGCGCTTGCCGAGCGCTATACCATTGTCATTGTGACGCACAACATGCAGCAGGCGTCGCGGGTCTCCTCCGACTCAGCGTTCATGCTGCTGGGCGAACTGATAGAATTTGGTCCTACCGCCCGCCTCTTTGAGAACCCTGCGGATCGGCGAACGGAAGACTATGTTTCCGGGCACTATGGATAATCGGGGCCCTGCCCCTCGGGAGCGTGAATCATGTCGAGACATTTGCTGAACGAAATCGAAAAACTTAAAACCCGAATTCTTGATCTGAGTACCGTGGTGGAAGAGGCTGTTTTCCGTGCGGTGACGGCATTTCAGGAACGTGACGCCGCGGCGGCGCAGGCTGTGGTCGATGCGGATACGGAAATAGATCTTGCCGAGGTGGATATCGAGGAGGAATGCCAAAAAATTTTGGCGTTGCACCAGCCTGTGGCTCATGACCTCCGTTTCATTATTGCTATTCTAAAAATTAATGCGGAACTGGAGCGCATCGGCGACGCTGCCGTCAATATCGCGGAACGGGTCAACCTGCTGGCCCATGAGGAACAGGTCCGGATCCCCTTTGATTTCCTGGGTATGGCGCGTAAGGCCCAGGACATGCTGCGCGAAAGCCTGGAGGCGCTGATTAAACTGGATTCGCGCCGCGCCGTGCAGGTAATCAAGGAAGATGACCAGGTGGACCAGATGAACGGCCAGGTTTACAGCATTATCGAGGAAGGCATTCGGAATGATCCCGCCCACGTGGAAAGTTACATCCACCTGCTGGGCGTATCCCGCCACATCGAACGTATTGCCGACCACGCGTCCAATATCGCTGAGGATGTCATCTATCTCGTAGAGGGGCGCATTGTGCGTCATCGCACGGGGATATGCACGAACGACGAAATGCCAAAATAGCTCTTTTCTTTCCTTATGTGACTGTTCTTCGGGGCGGAAATGAAAAGCATCAAGTAGACTGTACGGGAAGCCCCTGAATTTTTGCGTGGTCAAGTTGACTCGTTCCCGGGTGCGGGCAGTTGGACTAAACGGTTTCGCCGTGGATATTTGCACGTGTGCCCGCAAAACAGGGACAGACAACCAAATAGCAGTATCTGCCAAGTGGCTTATATGCAACGGTCGTGGGCTATTTGGCAGTCAGTCCCTGTTTTGCTCTGTTTTCTTGTTTGCTTTTAGCCCAACAAAGTTTTTCAGTTGGCAGGGCAACTGAAAAAGCTTATTCGTTCCCCCTTATGAGGCCCTTGTTTTACAGATGGTTTCTGTCAGGGCGGCGGCGATATAGGCGTTGTCTTCATCCGACATGGCAGGATGTATGGGCACACAAAAGAGCCGTTTCCCGATTTGATTGGAGCGGGACAAACGTTGCCCCTTCGTATGCTGCCTCAATACTTTCCGTGTCTGGTAACAGGGTGGGTTGGCAACAATACATTTGATGCCATATTTTTTATCCATGATTTCAATGATCTTGTCGCGCTTCTCGCCGGCCCAGTCTTTTTTAACAAGCACGGTATACAGGTAATAGGTGTGTTTTCGGTCGGACGGTTCTATCGGCAATTCAATTTCGGGGATGTCCCGCAGCATTTGGTGGCGATTCAAGGCGAGCCGCCGACGGGCTTCCACGAAGGTGTCCAGTTTTTTCAGCTGTACCAGACCCACCGCAGCCTGTACGCTTGTCATGACGTTGGATGTGCCCCAGGTGTCGGCGAGAAAACCGTAGAACCGTGTAGAGCGGCAATATTCTGCGAAGCGGCTGTCATTGGTCGTAATCATGCCGCCTTCCCCGAGGGTGCAGATATTTTTCATGGTGTGCAGGGAGAACACGGTTCCGAGACCTTGCGGCCCGATTTTGGCGCCCTTGTATTCCGCGCCTGTGGCGCGCGCCGCATCGCCCAGCACCGCCAGCGGCCCGTGAACGGGATGGGGATGGTCGTGCGCGATTTTCAATAGATCGTCCATGGGGGCGGCCAAGCCGTTCATGTGTACCGGCAGAATGGCCCGGGTGCGCGGGGTGATGCGGCGCTCCACATCTTCGGGGTCCAGTTGCAGGGTCTTTGCATCCACCTCGGCCCAGACTACCTGGCCGCCCGCGCCCATTACCGCCAGCGGCGCGGCGACAAAGTTGATTGCCTGTACAATGACCTCATCGCCGGGCAGAAGATTCAGGTATTTCATGGCCATGTCAAGGCCGGGGCCGGCACTGTTGACGGCCACCGCATGGGCGGCACCTGTATAGTCTGCGAAAGCGTCTTCAAATTCAGGGATAGGATAACCGGAAAATCCAAAACCCTGGTGAATGTCCGAGGCTCGGCGCATGGCCGAGACGGCAGCCTCGATTTCTTCCTCGCCGTAAACACCGCCAAGTTTCGGTTCGCCTTCCCAAGTATCTTTTGGCCGGCTATGCTTTAAAATGTTTTTTCGTTCTTTGACGGGTAACATAAAGCAACCTTTCTTTGTTAAGCATGGCCCTCCGGCTTACGGCCGACACCCTTTTCCATAATGCTCAGGATTCAGTCCGGCACCTTTCGGCTACTCTCTTGGCATCATATTTCTAAATTGGGGCGGTGCAAATGTGTGTCGACCTTCCGGCGCGATGGCGGAAAAGAAAGACGCCTGCTCCCACCGGTCCCGCCGGATATTTTTTGGCACAAACCGGCTATCAGGACGATGTTACGGTATTCCGCGCCTTGATTTCTTCAAGCGCTTTATCCAAAAGTACATCCCGCCCGTCCTGAAAGAAGGCCCGACACGCCTCCAGGGTAAGCGGTACGAGAATATCCGGTTTGACGGGGCTTTCCAGGTCTGCCTTTGCCGTAATGCGGATACTGCCTGATTCATCCAGCATCCTGCCGATAGGGTAGGAAATCACATAACCTTGTGGCATGGTAATCTTGCCGCCGGGCAAGGCCCAGGAACCGTCCGTGCCGGATGTTCCCACCAAGGTGACGTTGGGCAGTTCATGCAGTGAATCGGCAAGAGCCTGGCTGTTACCCCGGGTACTGTGGTCAATCAGCACCATGACCGGGCCGGTGAAACAAGGGGTACGCGGCTCAATAGTGATGCGTGCCGCTTTGTCAAGCGCGAAACCGCCCTTGGCATAGTCGAAGGCGACCAGGTCACGGTAGAACATGGGTGTTTGCATGAAATGTCCTGCGTAGGACGCGGCCAGATCGTCCAGGCCGCCGACATTTCCGCGCAGGTCCACAATAAGGCCATTCACATTGTCGTCGAGAAAACGTTCCACAATCCGGCGGAACGCGCGCGCCGGGAAAGGCGTGGCAAGGGTGGCGGTTTGTCCGTGGATTTTAATGTAGCCGATGCCGCCATTCAGTACCTTGTCCGCCATTGGGGAGTCGAATTCACCGAAAGAAGCCTCTTGCCGGAGCGGGTCTGATAAGGTCTTGTAGCTGTCACGCCGCGCTTCCAGACGGGTTACCCACACGCTTTCGGAATCAAGGTTACGAAACATGACGGACACCGTTGTGCCCACAGACGCGCGGGTCAACAGCGCGCACTGCTTTAAAAGACGGCATTCCCGCGTGGCGCACGGGGTGTCGTTCCAGAGCAGGGAGGTTTGCTCCAGTGCCTCCGCCACCGGCAGGTCATTCCACCGGATTATTTCAGCGCCCCATTTTATACCGGCCATGTCGGCAAAAAAGCCGGGTTCCACCTGTACGACCCGGATTCGGCCGTCTTCCATGGGCGCCACGGAAAAACCGTATCCGCCCCCGATGGCTTCTTCACGGTATGTTTCGGGTGTGGTAATGCACAGGCTGCCGTCTGGGATTGAAAAGAGGTAGGAACGCAGCGCCAGGTAATAGGCTTTGTCATCCTGGGCCAGTTCTGCCGCTTCCACTAAAGGGGCATGGGCGTCATACAGGGCGTCCCAGTCAATTTTTTTCCAGTCTGTAAACGCGTACTCGCGGTTTAACTTTTGATGCATGGCCTGAAACGCGTCCGGCCAGGCTCGGTTTTGAAAGTTACCCTCACTGTAGCTGCCAAAAATTTCTTTGACCGCATCCATACTGAACCCCACCCCGGAGGGAACCACCCCCGTTTTTGTCGCGGTGCGGGCGCAACCCGCGCCAAACAACGCTGCCGCAAGGCCTGACAGCAGGCAGCAGGTTAAAAGATGAAAAACAGATCTATTTGGTATGCGAGGTATCATCAGGTTATTCTCAAGTCAAGCGGCCAGGGAAACGGAGCAGGATTGTTTCACCCCTATTGCTTGAGTATTGTATCATATTTGACAGTAAGAAGGTTGAATTTAACTACGTGACGCGGACAGGCGAAAAAGGGTGGTCCGAACACGCGGAGCAGCGCTCGCCTGGCGAGTATCGGATATAAGGTAGTACTATGGCCCATAAACCTGTAATGATGACCACGACCCTCTGGGATTTTCCGTCGCAACAGTATGGCGACGAATCCCAGGGCGATAAGCGCTATCGCGGCGCCACGCCTGCTTATATCCTCTGGAATCTGTTGCAGCGCTATACCCGGCCTCGGGAACTGGTCGTGGACCCCATGGCCGGCAGCGGCACCACCCTGGACGTGGCGCGCGAACTGAACCGGCGCGCACTGGGGTATGACGTTAACGTCACGCGCAAGGACATCTTCAACTGCGATGCGCGCAAGCTGCCCCTGGAGGATGCCAAGGCGGCCTTTGTCTTTTTAGACCCGCCCTACTCAACACACATTGACTATAGCGACGACCCGCGCTGTATCGGGAAACTTGACGCCCGAACCCCCGCATACTATGAGGCCATGGAAAAAGTGATTGGTGAAGTGCACCGCATCCTGAAACCCGGCCGGCATATGGCGCTCTATGTTTCCGACTCCTTTCAAAAAGGAAAACCCTTTTGTCCCATCGGCTTCGAATTGTTCCAAAGGCTTTGCAAACGCTTCGAATCTGTGGATATTATTGTCGTTACCCGTCACAACACAACGCTCGACCGCAATCATTACCATACGGCTGCCATAGAGGGGAATTATTTTCTGCGCGGATTCAACTATCTGTTTATTATGAAGAAAGACAATTAAGGTCGGAAGGCGGATTTCGTGCCGCGGTTCCGCCTATCTGTTTCTGCGGCTCATGTCACTCCGCGCGGATGTTGTCTTGAAGGACCGCGCCTTCAGGGGCAACTATGCCTCCCTTGTTTCCTTCATGGTATAGGATATCCCGGATGATAACGCCGGGGTTGGTTCCGGTGACTTCAACGGCGGCGCGCATAGTGCCGCCGTCAGTACGGTCAAGTATCTGGCAGTCCGTAACGCTTGTGTTCCGGCTGTTCTCAATGAAGATGCCGCAATGGCGCGGTTCAAATATCTGGCAGGCTGAGATAAGCGTTTCGCGGCTGTTGAGCACGGACACGGCTCCCCCGCGCGCATCGTCTCCGGCGCAGGCGTCGTTGAGCAGATTGCCCTGGAGCAGCACCCCCTCGCAGTTTTCAATACGTATGCCGTTGGCGAGGTCTTTACCCCGGTTGTGATCCTGGTCCAGGGAGTTGCCGGAAACCACAATGTGCCGTGCGCCTTCAAGATGGATGGTGTTTTCCGCGCCGGTATAGATATGGTTGCCCGTGACCGCCACTCCTGTTGTATTTTTCAGGTGGATGTTTGTCGCCTGGTTGCCGATGAGGTTGCCGCTGATGGTCCACAGCCCGGCACGGCCTCGGGCCTCGGGTTTCACAGGCGCCTCGAAACGGATGTTCGCGCCATTGGGGCTGACCCGTGCCTGGATGGTGTTGCCGGCGATGGTGCCTTCCTCGACGGAGCCATCGGCAACGTCTATCCAAACGTCTGCGGAGGCTTCCGCTTCAAGATCGTAGTTGTATTCAATGTCGTTGCCGGTGATTTGCAGATCCCGAACTTCACCGCCGATCAAACGTATGCCGCCGGCCTTGCAGTAACTGATATGGTTATCAGCGATATTGGCCTGGTGCAGATTCACGTGATCGAAAAAAACGCCAATACCGCTGCAGTTATAAATATGACTACCCTCAACGATGATATTCCGATTACGGCCGCTAAAAAGTAGTCCATGGCGTACCTTGCGCACCTGGACGCCGCGCACTGTGGGCTGCACTGTTCCGGTGAATTCAATACCGTCCGCTTCCGGATGGGCGCCCACAATGTCAATGGCGCCCACGCATGGCGTGCGTTCAACCTCTGAGACGACAGGGTCGAAGGAGTCCGGCGCGGCCGTCCCCGTGTGGTTTCCAATAAAGCGGAAAGCGGGACCCGGCCCGGCCATCACCATGCGCGCCCCGCCGCCCGCGCCGTCCAGATTCACGGGACCGCGCTCCTTGAGCGGGATGATGATGGTGTTCGTGATGCGGTAAATGCCTCTGGGAAAATAGACCTGTCCAGTCTGCGTTTCATCGACGGCACGTTGCAGTGCTTCCGTATCGTCGGCAACGCCGTCGCCCACCGCCCCGAAGTCGCGGGGGGTTACTGCCTTGGCCAGGGACGAAAAGAAAAAGGCAACTAAAAACACCGGTAATAAAAGAGGTAATGCGGTCCGCATTCTGGAGTTTCCTTATTCGTTTACAGGGTGAAAAAAGGACTTTAAGGGCGCAAAGGACATCAAGGCGCGTTTTATTCCAGGACCTGACGCAACGCGTCTGATAAGCCTTGTAATTCGTCCCGGGTAAAGTTCAGCGTCACTTTGCTTCCCCCAGGATGGCGGCAGGTCAGGGTGAAGCCGTTTTCTTGTTTTTCCAGGCGCCAGGGTTCGTCCTTCGGCAGTTTCGCCTCGGGAACCATCCAGTACTCGGGATCGAACTCGGCTATCTGGACCAGGATACCGAAGGCGTCCCGAGGGTGAATAAACAATTCCTTCCAGGTGCCGTCCGGGTATTCATGTCTCCCAAAATAGGGAATACCGTGCTCCTCCAGCCTTTTAATTGCGGTCTCTATGTCGGGCGTCTGCAATGTGATGTGATGAAACCCGCCCTCGCGGTTTTTGAGAAAGCCGTCCAGAAAACTAGTTTCCGCCGAAGGCGATATCAGTTCCAGGCGCGACAAATCTCCCAGGGACAGGGTTTGCCAGAAAAAGTTGCGGCCGGCTTCGTTGTAGCATTTCCCGGGCAACGCTCCCAAGATATCCCGGAAGAAGGCCAGCGCCTTCTCGTGATCCCTGACGGCAAAAGCGACGTGGTCTACGCGTGAAATCATGGTGTGCTCTCCTTGTTATGGTTATTTCTTAAAGAAATGCAAAGGACATAAAGGACACAAAGAACAAGAGGGACTCAAAAGACAGGAGAGTACGGGCGATTATTTCCCTTATGTCCTTTGAGTCCTTTAGGTCCTTTGATATCATTTTGGAACCTCGTCAAAGATGTCATTTGTCCAACACGTCCGCCACCGAATCTTTGCGAGTCAGCGTCCGGAAATTCTGGACTCGGTGAAAGGTCATGAAGTTGGCATCATGATTGTTACGCGCGCCGCCGATACCGTCATCGTGGGCGGTACGGCAGACCGCGATGATATCCTCGCCTTCAAAACACCAGTCCACATATTGAAACCCGTGCGCTTTGGTGTCTTTGTGGTACAGTGCCACGCACCGGGTTTCCCAGTGGCGCAGGTCGGGCGAACTTACCAGCGCCAGGGTGTTGCGTACGGTCCCGGGCCGGTTCTTGTCCTGATGGCGCGGGGGCACGATAGTGGCCAGAGACCAATAGAGGCCGCTCTGTTCGTCCTTGCGG
>JAKJCY010000069.1 GCA_022706235.1 Candidatus Hydrogenedentota bacterium
TGCACCTGGCTGCTCAGCCTCCTTAACCAGGCACTGCTGTCAAGATACCGCAAGCCCCACTATCATGTATTGGAACTGGTCCAAATGGCCGCGGGTGAAACGCCGAAACACTGCACGGACCAGCGCATGGGAAAGGTAATGCGCCAACTGGCGCCCAGGCTGCTCGGCCATTACATCCGGGGCGGTCATTTCATGCCAGAAGGTCCCAAACCGTAGCATTGCGGCCCCGGTTACGAAGACCGACACCCTCTGACGGAATAACACCCGTTCACGGAAGTCCCGTTTTTCGCGCGAAGCCCCCGCTGAATTGACTGTCAGCCGGTATTTGCCCGATAATAAGCCGGTAAGGGGGAGGTACCGTTCAAACCGCATTAAAAGGACAGACGCTATGGCCAAAGTAGTATTTATCGGCGCGGGCAGCCTGGGTTTCACCCGCGGCCTGGTACGCGACCTGCTTACCTTTCCCCTGTTGCAGAGTGCCGAAATCGCCCTGGTGGACATCAACCAGGAGCGTCTTGATTTTGCCCGGCGCGCGGTGGCATCCATCATTGAACGGGGTAACTATCCTGCAAAAGTCACCGCCAGCCTGGACCGGCGGGAGGTTTTGAAGGGCGCCGATGCCGTCTGCTGCACCATTCTCTGCGGCGGCGTGGATATCTGGCGCCACGACATCGAGATTCCCAAGAAATACGGGGTGGACATCAACATCGGGGATACCCGCGGCCCCAGCGGCATCTTCCGGGCGCTGCGCACCATTCCCACCATGCTCGATATCTGCCGGGACATGGAGAAATACTGCCCGGACGCGATCCTGCTCAATTACACCAACCCCATGGCCATGCTCTGCCGCGCCATGCAACGCAAATCCTCCATCCAAGTCACCGGGCTCTGCCACAGCGTGCAGGGCACGGCGGGCATGCTCGCGGAATGGATCGGCGCGCCCATGGACGAGGTGGATTATGTGTGCGCGGGTATCAATCACCAGGCCTGGTACCTGAAATACACGTGGAAGGGCAAGGACGCCTACCCGCTCATTCGCAAAGCCGTGGGGAAGAAGGCGGTCTACAACGCCGAGCCCGTGCGCAACGAAATGTTTCTGCACCTGGACTACTATGTGACCGAGTCCAGCGGCCATAACAGTGAATACAACTGGTGGTTCCGCAAGCGGCCCGACCTGATCGAAAAATACTGCACCCACGGCACCAACTGGAACCCCGGCGCCTATGCTTATATTCTCAGGGAATACCAGCGCATCGCCAAGACCTGGAAAAAGGAAGTGAAGGACTGGTTTGCCGAAGGGGCGCCGCTGGACCTGGCGCGGGGGCATGAATATGCCGCTTACATCGTCAACGCCTATGTCGGCGGCGAACCTTTCGAGTTCAACGGCAACGTACCGAACACGGGGCTCATCAGCAACCTGCCCGACCAGGCCTGCGTGGAAGTGCCCGTATTGGCGAACCGGCGCGGATTCAATCCCATGCATGTGGGCGCCCTGCCGCCCCAATGCGCGACCTTGAACAACCTCAGTGTGGCGGTGGAAGAAATGGCGGTGGAGGCGGCGCTGACTGGAGACACGAAACTCGTCTTCCAGGCGATTGCCTACGACCCCCTGACGGCGGCGGTGCTGTCGTTGGCGGAGATCAAAAAAATGGTGCAGGCTATGTTCAAGAAAAACGAGGCGTATCTGCCGCAATTTAAGGATATCAGGTTATAATTTCCCTATAGGACCCCAGGACCTATAAAAGGAGCCATACTGGCATCTGCTTGCCAGACGCGCAGAACATAAGCCGTTTGTCAATGCTTTTGTCGATGACACCGGAGGCCTTCCCCAATGACCTACACGCCCCCCCTGATTAAATCCGGCCCGCGCGTCGCCGGTGAATTACGACAGTTACCCGGACGCATTCTGGTGGTCACCATGGAAATTCCGTGGGCCTTATTCAGCAGGCACTATGACTGGCAGCCCGGTCACCTTCATTTTGTAACAGACATGGACCTGGAGACGGTGGAAGGGCTGGAGGCTTCGCTGCCGCCTTGCGATGTCGTGGTGGGCCTCGGCGGCGGCTCCTGCTGCGACACCGCCAAGTACCTGGCCTGGAAGCGGGGGTGCCGCATGGTGCTGGCGCCCACCATCATCTCGGTGGACGCGCCCCTGACAAATATGATTGCCGTGCGCGTGGATAAAACAGTCCAGTATATTGGCGATATCTTCCCGGAAGAGTTGTTGATTGATCACAGCCTTATCCAGGCTGCGCCGAAAGAACTGAACCGCGCGGGCGCCTGCGATATTGCCAGCATTCATACGGCCCTGTATGACTGGCATCTTGCCCACCGCGATACGGGAGAAGCCTATCACGCGGATATTGCAAAGCAAGCGGAGGAATGCCTGAATGAGCTCGATGCCAACGCCTCGGAAGTATATGGGGTGACCCCCAGGGGCATAGACACCATTGTGGACCTGTACCGGCGCGAGGTGAAATTTTGCGCCGAAATCGGCACCAGCCGTCCGGAAGAAGGTGCGGAACATATCGTCGCGTACGCCATGGAACACCTGACACGCCGCCATTTCCTTCATGGTGATCTGGTCGGACTCGGCATTCTGGCCATTTCAAAACTGCAGCAAAACCGGCCGGAGTGGGCACTGGACCTGAACCGGCGGTGCGGACTGCGCTATGAATGTCCTGATGCCGACATCGGGGAAATACGGGCGGCCCTTTCCACACTAAAGTCGTTCAAGGAACAAGCCGGGCTCTTTTACAGCATTGTGGACACCGCTCCCATCACCCGGGAATGGGTGGAAGAGGTGATCGAAGAAGTGGAACACGCGCGCCCCTGACAGGGGTCGTGCATTCTGTCCTCCGTTTTGGCTCCGGCAGCTCGCCACCGGAGGTTCATATTTTTTCATACGTATACACCGCCGCCGATGGTTTCCCGGCCAGCGAAAGGGTCAGGCCCTTCTCCAGTAGCGCTTTTCCCGAATAACGTGTTTTCCGCTCCGGTTCATCGATGCTGGCAACCTCATATTCGGCGTCCGGGTCCAGCGCGAACAACGGCAGTTGCGCCTCGCTGTAAGGACTGTCGGGCCGGCGGAACATCTGTACCATGCCTTTGCCCGCCTCAGAACGGTCGAACTGCCATCCGAGCCAATCGGTGTTTTCCAGGGAATAGGGCGTGAGCGGGTAATAGTCGCCATAATAGTTCGGCGCCCAGGCTTTCCACTGGTCCACGATGCGTTTGATACCGGTCCAGTCAATCGTATCCTCGCGCTGGTCCCAGCAGGCGGTGAAATGGGGGCACAGGGTGCTGCGTATCTCGTAGGCGCCGGTCTTTGAAGTACCGGTGCCGAAAAAGGGGAACCACAACGGCAGCACATAGCCGTGGCATTGGTTGCCGGTCGGTTCCATGATGTAGTCACTGCGCAACAGAGGCACGGCCCGGCGCAGGGTTTCGAGGTCGTTGCGGCGCCCGCCGCTGGCGCAGGAATCAATCAGCATATTCGGGTGCCGCCGGATCAGTTCGTCCCAATAGGCAAGATATCCTTCCACATGGCGGATTTCCGTAATGCCCTGCCGGTCCTCCGTATCATTCGCCTGCCAATGCGGCAAGGGGTCCATATTAAAATCCTGCCGGTACAAATCAATGCCCTGTTCCGTGATTAGTTTATCCACATGATTTACAAGCCATGTCCAGGCGTCCTTGTTGCCCAGGTTCAGCAAACCGCCCTTTTCCCCGCCGTGTATCCATTCCGGATGGTTTTTGGTCAGCCAGGTATCGGCGGCCACCCGTTCCGGCTCGAACCAGACGATAATATCCACGTCCCTGCCGTGGGCGTGATCGGAAATGGGCCGCAGGCCGCCCGGGAACCTATCCTGGTCCACTTCCCAGGTGCCCGTGTGGGGCCAGCCGGTCTTGTTATAATACCACCCGGCATCCATCCACCAGTACTCCAGTTTCATGCCCCGTTCAAGGTACTTGTCAATGAAAAGCTTCTGGTTTTCCGTGTTGGCGTTGATCATTTCGCCGAACTGGTGGGAACTGCACGCGGCCAGTTGCGGCACGGGAGGCAGGTTTCCTCCGGGACGGGGCATACTGTGCGCCAGCATCCAGGCGCGCCACACGTTTTGCGCGTGCAGCCGGCTGTCTTTCCAGAACTGCAACACGATCATGGGGGTGCGCACTTCCTCGCCGGGCAGCAGTTTGAAACGGGTCGTTTCCTGCCCCGCGCGGAGGGTCAGGCCGTTGTCCTCGTCCCGTACGAACTCCGCCGCCCACTGCCCCGCCCAACTGACCACGAAAATAAGGCCCTCTTTGCCCCCGGCAATATTGAAGTAGGGGAATTCGGTCTGGGTAGGACGGCCACCCGTGTTGGCGATACGCCTTTGCGCGCCCGGAGCAAGCGGTTCGTCCACCGGTTCAAAACTGTCCGCGGTGCAGTTGTCTCCCTTGTGGCGGTGCAACACAAACTCTTCCGTCCCATTCCGCTCAAAATGGGTGTCTATGGCGCGGATGTCACTGATTACAGGGGTGTCCTTATCTCCCCCGTTTTTGAAATACAGCGTCCATTCCACGACCGGAAAATCAGCATAGGCAATGCCGGAGCAACGTACGGCCAGGCGGGTATCGGGATCGGTATAGGTAATCAGGTGTTGTGTGCGCAGTCCATCCAGCGCAACCGATTCCCGTTCCAGGCTCCAGGAGGACAGGAATTCCTCGGAGGGCTTGCCCCCGTAAGTGAAGGAGAAGAAAGGGTCCGTATCATAAGGGGCCCGTTGTGCGCCCAGTTGCTGCATGTCGCCCAGCCAGACTTCCGACCCGTCTTCCAGGAGGACCCGGGCATCCGCCCAGTCGGCCTGATCGCAACTGATGCCGTCTCCCCCTTCCCTGACCGTCAGGGTGAACACGCGCGCGCCGCCCAGGTCCACCTCCACGGGGACCCCGGCCATACCCTCGCGCATCAATTCAGATTTCCATACCGTTTTGTCATGCGCCTTTACGCTGAATACAACGCTGCCACGCCCCCCGCTGGTCTGCTCGTTGGAATCCACGCCGGCCACCGCCTCGAACCGGTTCCCCGGACCGGGAAGATACACCATGACACGGCTCACGGCATGACAATACAGCCCGCGGGTATACTCCCGGTCCGCAATTTTCAGCGGACGCCCGTTGCGCGCGTTCATCTGGACCGGATCATTGTTGACCAGCACCTGTATCCCCGCCTGTGCGAGGGACTCTTCGGCACTTCCCGCGAATTTTGCCGCAGCCCAATGCTGCGCCTCCTCCAGTTCGGCGGGAAGGGGCGCGGCACAAAATGCCGTCCGGGCTATGAGGGTTATTAGCAAAAGTCCTGTCATCATGGTGTGCTCCTATAGGTAATGGTCTCAACAAACACAGGAAACTCTTTTTCCTATATCGGGGGACTTTGCCCGGTAGTATTGACACTTATTCCCGGGGAAACGGAAATCCCCAAAAGGACGTAAAGGACACAAAGGTCGTAAAGGACAGGAATACCTTGTGAATCAGTTCATCGCCCTGCTTATACATGCCCTTTATGTCTTTTGTGTCCTTTATGTCCTTTGAACATCCAATATACTTCAAACACTTGCGCAATCTACCCTCAACGTAAACGGCGGCTCCGGCTGATGCTACTGCCTGGCGCCTCAAGCATCAAGAATATACAAAATGAGCCGTAACGCGGCAGGGCTTGTCACAACGCAGACGGACCCAGTGCGCGGAAAATCCGTCGGGGAACTCATAATGAGCATAACCACCGGGGGCAACCTCAACCGCATTGTAGATCGCCCAGGTGCCGTCGCCCAGAAAATCCACTTCCAAGGTAAAGGTAACCGTTTCAGCTGCTTTGTGGGTTAGATGAACCACCTTCTTGTCGAATCCGGTCATCAGATAGGGATCCGAAGGCGTATCCGTCGCCACTTCCGTATCCCACCAGGGACCACCCCAGCCCGCGGGTTTGCCCATGTTCCACAAGTCGTCGATGTTGCCGAACCACAGGCCGGATTGGGGCTGGCCGACGGCGTTGTCAGTCTGGTCGGAGGCCATGACGAACATGCCGCGCCAGTGACAGAAGTCCGGCACAATCCGAAGGTGGGCGCAGATGGGGCGTATCCCCCACACCCGCCCGCCGTAGACCAGGGGCGGCAATTCGTAAAACAGGCCGTGCAAATCCATGAGATAGCGTTCCGTCTGGGCTTCGCGAATACGCATCCATTCCGTGTTCCAGGTATGATCATAGGCCTGGCTGGCCTTGGGCAAAAGATATCGGGTCCATTTACCGTCATGGAGTACACGCAGGATGGCGCTGGATTTACACCATCCCGTGGCGTAGAGCGTATTCCCGTAGCGGCTTCCCGCGGAGGGATTCTGTTTACCGGACACCTCCACGAAAGGGTTGCGTTCCAGAACCGTCCAGGCTTTGCCGTCCCACTCCGCCAGGCAGCCCGCTTCACGCTCTCCCAGGAACTCCTCTTCTTCATAGGTATTGTTCGCCACCACCACCCGGCCTTGTGCCGTATGGCATCCTTTGAAGTGAGGTTGTCCCTCGATCCCCAACGCGTTCGTTACATCGGCAACCTGGTCGGTCGCCAGCGTTTGCAGGTCCGTTTCAAAAAGCAGGCCTTCCATGGTGAGAAAATAGGCCATGGTTTCGGGATGAACCAGGTGCCGTGCCGTGGCGGTCAACCGGTGCCCGGTTAACGCCTCAATCGTGCGCACGGCACCTTCGGCATCTATCACGTGGGGACCAATCACCGCCTGCTTGGTTTCCCAATGGACCATCCGGTTCGCGAAGGTGCCGGTTACCGCCTGCGGGTGCGGGTGTATGGCCATATCGTCCCGGATTTCATAGAGCCCGATTCCAGAACCCTTGATATGGGCCACATACCCGATGGCCCACAGCCGGTCCGCCCAGGGGATGAGGGCGCCGATCCCTGTCTCACTGGTGCTTCCCACGCCATGGGCGTACACCGTCATCGCCGGGAAGACGCCTCCGACCTGTAGTGGCGTTTCGGAAATATTCGGTACCGAAGCGGGTGTTTCCCCTAGCATAAATAAAGCCGTAAATAACAGTACCGACGAAACCATGGCAACTCCTCTTCATGTTGTGCCCCAATCAATCCATCATAGCAAAGAACCAGAGGAAACAAGAACTCGCTTGTATGATATGAACATGGAGATGGGCACAAGAATACAGGTAACCAGACGCTCAGGAGCACCTGATGTCCGCTTTGACAGGGCTGATAAAACGGCAAAAGCGGCAACTAATGAACAGGAGCCGCCCTGAAGTTGTTTGGGTTTGACGACCTAAAAATGATAGCATGCTGCATCCAAGCATTGTCATTAAAGCCCCCGAACGCCTTTTACGGAGAATTTCTATCATGGACCTTGCCTCTGTAATACGGAATATCCCGAATTTTCCCAAACCGGGCATTCAGTTCAAGGATATTACCACGCTGCTGCTCGAACCTGAGGCTTTCAGGCAGGTCATTGAAACCTTTGTAAAACGCTATCATTCCTTCAGACTCGACGCCCTTGTGGGAATCGAGGCGCGCGGTTTTGTCTTTGGCGGCGCCCTCGCTTACACCATGGGGCTTCCCTTTGTTCTGGCCCGCAAACCGGGAAAACTTCCCGGCGACACGATTCAGGAGTCTTTCGCGCTGGAATATGGCACGGACACGGTGGCAATGCACCGTGACGCGATTAAGCCGGAACAGCGTGTCTTGATAGTGGATGATTTGCTGGCTACAGGCGGCACTGTGGCCGCAGTCAGCCGGTTGGTGGGCCGATTGGGGGGCAACGCGGTGGAAGCCGCTTTCGTAATTGAGTTGCCCCCGCTGAAAGGGCGCGAAAAAGTGGCGCCGCTCCCCGTTTTTTCTCTGGTGGAATTCATGGTCGAGTAACACGGGAACGGAGTTCCCAAATAAAAGGAAACACCATGTACAGAGTATCGTTCATACTTGCAGTTATGATTGCCGCCGTTGGTGCGGCGGACACGCCGGACGGGCAATTTATTTTTCCACTTCAGGAACAGCACGTCCATGGCAGCAGTATCGTGGAAACCCCGGAAGGTGACTTGCTCGCCGTGTGGTTTCAGGGGTCCGGGGAGCGCCAGTCCGACGATGTGCGGCTACGCGGTGCGCGCCTGCGCAAGGGCGGCAGTGCCTGGAGCGAAGTGTTTGAGATGGCCGACACCCCGGAATTTCCGGACTGTAACCCCGTCCTGTATATCGACACCCAGAAACGTCTGTGGCTGTTCTGGAGCGTGGTACTTGCCAATCGCTGGGAAAACTGCCTGGTGAAGTACCGTCGCGCCGACCAGTATGCCAACGACGGGCCTCCGGAATGGAATTGGCAGGATGTCATCCATCTGCGGCCCGGCGATGCCTTTGCCGAGCGGATTGCCGCGGCGTTCCGGGAGCTAAACCCGTCTGAGGAAATGTGGTCGGAATATGCACGTCCCTATTCCGAATTATTGATAGAGGCCTCCCGAGATAAACTGAAGCGTCAGCTGGGCTGGATGACGCGGAATCACCCCTTAACGCTGCCCTCCGGGCGCATCCTGCTTCCCCTCTATTCCGACGGATTCAACGTGTGCCTCATGGCCTGCTCCGATGATAGCGGCGCCACCTGGTATCCAAGCAGTCCCATCGTCGGACTGGGGCCTATACAGCCTACGCTCGCGCGGCGGAAGGACGGCAGCCTGGCCGCTTTTTTTCGGGACAGCGGCGATGCGCCCAAACGCGCGCAGACCGCGACCTCCACGGATGAGGGCATCACTTGGACGGTTACCCGGGACACGGATATTCCGAACCCAAGTTCCAGTCTGGAAGTACTCGTTCTTGCCGACGGCCGCTGGGCACTCATCTGCAACGATTTGGAAGACGGCCGGCACCGACTCGGTGTGTTTCTTTCCGGCGACGAGGGGGTGAGCTGGCCCGCGCACCGTTATCTCGAAGAGGATACCTCCGGTTCCAACGCCTATGCCTATCCCTCGCTCCTGCAGGCCGCTGACGGAAACATTCATGCCTCATATTCCTACCATACCGCGGAAGGCAATACCATCAAGCATGCCTCTTTTCCTCCTGAGTGGCTAACCTCCGCTTCCATGGAAGTCATAGCGCCGGTGAACGCCGAGACACCCGCACCACAGGAATCCCCCTCCGCGACGCCGACGGTTCCTGAAACGCCCGCCCCGGCCCCGGAGGCACCGGACGCGCCTATCCCGGCAACGACACCGCCCGCGGCAGCGGCAGCACCAGAAGTGGCCGCTCCGGCCACCCCGGCCGCTCCTGAAGCACCCGCTCCGGCGGAAACACAGGCGTCAATCCCGGCACCTCCTCCGGCTGAAAACGCTGACGGCAAATCCCTGCTGGAGTCGGTCGCGGCCGCGCTCGCGGTACAGGAATCCTTCTCCTTCGACTTTAATGCAAAGTTTACCTATACCCGAAGCGGCACCTCCCAGGAGGCCTCCATGGAGGGCAATGTCCTCCTGGGCAAAGGCAATCAAGGTTTGATACATATCCAGCGCACCAATCTGGACGTGCATACCTACAACAACAGCACTGCCCGCATTGCGTTTTCGCCGGGCCTGAACCGTTACGCCCCGCTGCCGGTCATTGAATCGAGGCGGGAATTGATTGCCACCATGACCGCCGGCACTATTGAACCGGCCCTGGGATGGCTCGCCGATATGGTCGTGGGGAAAGCGGCAACGCTGGACAATCTGTCCATCACGCAGGGGAAACGCGATGTAGCCGACAGTTGGGAAATTCAGGGAGAAACAGCGGACTATAAATTACAGGTAGCGCTTAGCCAGGGACAACCGGGCCAATTACTGTCCCTCGCAATGGATTTCAAAGGCCCGCTCATCACAAAATTCAAATTCCCGGAAAACGCGTCCCTGGTCATCAAGATGGATTTCTCAAACTGGCAATTGAACGCCTCGCATCCTGATAGCACCTTCTCCTTTACGGCGCCGCCGGACGCCACTCAGACCAGTTTTGAAGAATTGTCTTCGAAACCTAAGATAGAAATTGGTCAGCCCGCGCCCGACTTCTCCCTTGAACAGCTCGGCGGCGGCACGGTGCATTTGAAAGATTACCTGGGCAAAAACGTTATCCTTCTTGAATTCTGGTCAACCCATTGTACGGTTTGCCAGAAGGCAACCCCCTTGATCGAGGAACTCGCCAAATCATTCACGGGGCGTGAAGTTTCCATTTTCCCGATAAACCTGCGGGAAACCCCGGAAACAATACAGGGTTTCCTGAAAGAGGAACATCCCGCAGCCACGGTACTACTGGACAAGAACGCCCAGGTGGGCGGATTATATGAAGTCACCGGCATTCCCAAGATGGTGCTTATAGGTAAGGACGGACTCATAAAGTCCATTTTCAAAGGGATGCCCTCCGGCTTAATCGAAACATTGACCGGCCGGATTCAGAATCTGCTCGAAGGGAAGGATATTGGAGGGGAGACAGATGCTCCTAAGCCTGTTTCCATGATAGTGAAAGGCGCGCCGGCGCCCGCCTTTGAACTGGAACAGCTTTCAGGCGGCACCGTGCAACTGGCGGATCACTTTGGAAACGATGTGATTGTGCTATGCTTCTGGTCGACCCATTGCGGTTTCTGCCGCAAGGCGATGCCGCAGTTTGTGGAAATCGCCAAGAAATTCTCGGACCAGAAAGTTGCCTTTTACGCCGTCAATGAACGGGAAACCCCTGATAAGATTAAGACCTACCTGGAAGAGGAAAACCTCTCCATCCCGGTACTGCTCGATACAACCGCCAAGGTGGGCGCCACGTATGAAGTCAAGGGTATTCCCAAAATCGTGGTTATCGGCAGGGATGCACTTATAGGAGCCGTCAACCAGGGTTTACCCAGCAATTTAACGGAACTGCTGTCCAATCAGATACAGAGCCTGCTCCCCTGAATGTTCGTACCGAATAAGGATGAAAGCAAAGATGCGACGAAATGTCATGATAGCCGTTTTTATACTGGTGGTCATCGCGGCGACCCTGGGAGCCTACTACTTCTTTCTCAGGCCAGCGCCCCCTTCTGCCGTAGCGCCGAAAGAACCGGGCACCATTCCGCCGGTGGAAGTACAAACGCCGCCAGAACCGAAAGAAGAGGGCGAGGGTGGAGAAGCGGTAACAGAAGTTCCGGAGGGAAAAGCCCTTCTTGAGAAAATGGTGTCGGCGGTGGGTTCCGGCGAACCGCTTACCTTTGATTTTACCACAACGATTAACGTTCTCAATCAAGGACAGCCACAAAATTCCCTTGTGGAAGGGAAAGTGACCCTGGGCAAAGGGAACCTGGGATCGCTGCAACTGAAGAATGAGCAAACGGAAGTCCACCTGTACAGCAACAGTGATTCCTGCATCACCTATCTGCCGAGGGAAAACCAGTATATCACTGCGCCCGCTGCAGATTCCCGCAGAAAATTGGTAGCCACAATGATGACGGGCATCCTGGAGTTGCCTGCCGGATGGCTTGCGAACCTGCTTGAAGGTAAAAAAACCGACCCGGAAAATTGGGCTGTCTCCTCCAGCGAACATGCCGGCGCGGCGTGCTGGGAGCTCCATGCTGATACGCCAGAGTTTCTGCTGAAGATGATTCTGTCTAAGGAGGAACCCCACACGCCCCTGCTTTACGCCATGGACCTCAAAGAAGCCGCCATGAACAAGTACCGTATACCGCCGGGAATATCCCTGACCATCACCATGGAATTTTCAAATTGGCAGTTATGGTATGTGCTTCCTGAAAACATATTTGAGTTCACACCGCCTGAGGGCGCGACCGAGTTCAAACCCGGCCCGGAAATGTCCGGCGCTCCGCTCAAGGAAGGTTCCCCGGCACCCGACTTCACCTTGGAGAAACTGGGCGGCGGTACGGTTCAATTAAAAGACCATATCGGAAAGGGCATCATCATCCTGGATTTCTGGGCGACCTGGTGCGGTCCCTGCCGCCGGGTTATTCCCCTGGTTTCCGAAGTGGCGAAACAGTTCGCCGACCGGGGAGTTGTCCTTTTCACGGTCAATCAGCGTGAAGCGCCCGAAAAGATAAGCGCCTTTCTGGAATCCCAGAACCTTTCAGTGCCGGTGCTTCTGGACAGTTCGGGCGATGCTGGAGCGATCTACCAGGTCACCGGTATTCCCAAGGTGGTTATTATCGGCAAGGACGGGCTCATCAAAGAGATATACGGCGGTATGGCACCGAACATGAAGGACCTGATGGTGGAGCGCATACAAAGCCTGCTCTGATCCGTGCGACAAACGCATGCGTTTTACACTGTGCGGACACGGGTGTTATACCGGTCGTGGGCTTCCAGCATAAGCGTTTCCAGTTGCCGGGCCACCATGTTCGGCTGATGCCGTTCCAGAACCACTTGCCGCGCTTGGGAGCCCAGTTTTTCACGCAGATGCGGGTCTTCGACCAGCCGCAGCAGCGCCGCAGCATAAGCATCCACATCGTCATCGGGCACCACAAGCCCGGTTTCGTCATGCGTAATCGGATAGGCCGCGCTTTCACAAGCCACAACCGCTTTCCCCGCAGCCATGGCATTCAATATTTTCATGGGATAGCCAGACCAGGACACGCGGGGAACCGCGAACACCGCATCACGTGCCAAGAACTGCGACAGTCCTTCCAGGTCATGGACAGGCACGATTTCAGCACCGGGTATACAGGCCTGCGCGGCGGTACCAATGAGCAATTTTATACCCGGCTTTTTCCGTTTCAAAACTTGTGCGGCGGCAAGCAGCAGAGACAGGTTCTGGTATGGATCCACATTGCCGGCATAGATGACGGCAGGAACACTTGCCGAATCCACAGGAACCGTTCTGAAAGGAGTTCCATCCAAGGGCGGCGGCACGATGACCACCTGTTCCTGGCGGCAGCCCCGGACGACCAGGTGTCCGGCGAGGCGGTGGTGGGGAACAATGACTTTATCCGCCCGGCGGGGGAAATACTTGTCCAAAAGGCCACCCGCCGTCCCGGTAGCCCATTCCCAGCCCAGAAAATAGGGCAATTCCTCCGCCATGGAATTGTGGGCAAAATACAGGATGGGGCGCTTGCCGACAAGCAGCGCGGCCAACAGGGCCTCATAATTATGTGCGCACACCACGTCAACGTGTTGCTGGCGGATTACCCGGCGCAAGACCGCGGCAAGGGTTACATCCTGCAGGGGCTTCATAAGGGAAGGGCCGGGTGCGGTTTTAGCGGCGAAGGGGACACGCGCCGCACGGTGAACCGTCCATGGGTCCCGTTCCGGTGCGGCACCATAACCGTACACCACCAGATGCACTTCATGCCCGAGACGGTGAAAGCACTCAGCCGTGTTGCGCATCAAGACCTGGCTGCCCTGAGGTGCCGGGTACGGGCACGCGCCCACCATTGCGATTCGCAGTTTCATTCAAAATATCCCAACCGCCGCATACGTTCTTCCAAGAGTTGTTCCTCATCCCCAGTGTACGATTTTTCGGCGGGAGACATCCAATCCGGGGGCCCTCCCTCTGTATCATGGGGCCTGGCCGTGAACAAGGAGACACCCTCCATATCCGGTCCGGGGACGCCCAGGTAGTCAAGTACCGTGGGAGCAATATCCAGCAGGCGCGGGGTTCCCTGCGGTATCGGCCTGTTCACAGCGAGCAGGGCAGGATTTTTATGGACCCCGCCGCAGCCCGATTCCTTGCCTCCAGCACGCCGCGCCGCCGGTATGGTCTGAACGGCCGGACCGCCCCGGGCGCGCCTACAGGAATAACGATAGCCGCTTTTCCAGGACAGTTCGAGCAGAATATCCGGCGCTTTGTACAAGTAGGGCCCCTGATAGGCTTGCGCGCGGGGAAAAGCCCGCTCTACGCCCGGCAGCCTCTCGAGCAGTCCACACAATGTCCCCACGGTTGCTTCATATAGAGCGGGATCTACGGTGCCTTCCGGTTCGCGCCCGGCAAGGTTCAGTCTTACGGACGGGAAATAGTCCAGTTCTTCAGACCACGCGCGTGTGCGAGGCCAGTCGATTCCGCCAAAACGGGAACGGCTCTCCGCCCGTTCCGCCTGACGCAGGAACCGGCGGAACAGCCGGCCCCTCCCGCGCACCGGCAGGCAACGCAGGGCCAATCGCTTGAGGATATCGCGGGAGGGACGGGTATACCGCAGCCATCCCTGTTCCGCAAGGAAATTGTTCACCTGGAGGGATTTGATGTCGGCGCCGCCGAAGCCATGGTCGGACACCACGAGGACCAATGTTTCATCATCCGCCCTGTCCATCAAGCGTCCCACGGTGGCATCCAGGCGTTCATAAATCCGCCGGACAGGGTGTGCGGGGTGCGTTGAAACCGCGTCATGACGGGGTGAATCAGGATCCTCCAACGGCCAGAAATGATGCGATACCGTGTCGGCTTCGCCGAAAACGACCATAAAAAAGTCCCATGGTTCCCGGGAAAAGAGGTCAAGTGCCACCGCCTCCTTCACGGCGACCTTACGTTCGAGGGACTGCAGCGCCCTGCCGTACCAGCCGGGTGTGATCCGGTGCTCCTGGAACTCCGCAAAGCGCCAGCCCCGCACCAGGGGATAGGCCGAAGAAGGGTACACGAAAGAAGGGTCGATGGAATCGGCCACAGGTGAATCGAACCCGGCCATGAGAATACCATTGACCGCTTCGGGCGGATAGGTTCCCGGTACCCCCAACACACAAACCCGCCGACCCGCCCGGGAGAGGATATTCCACAAGGCAGGCGCTTTTCGATCGGTACTGTTCAGAAATCGCAACGCATAACGGCCGGGAACCACCTCGGTAAAATCCACGATGCCATGGCGGCCCGGATTTACACCGGTTACACAACTGGTCCACGCCGGATAGGTTACCGGCGGCAGCACCCCTTCCAGGGGCCCCACACACCCCATTTCCTTCAACGCGGCCAGTCGCGGCAGTCTTCCTTCGTTCATCCACCGATTGACCAAGTCCGGCGAAAAACCGTCAAGACCTATAAGCAACACCCGTTTCATGAAAACCCCTGTACCAGAACAAGTTTCGGGAAGAAACGCCAATCACTGTTCCCCTGGGGCAATACCGCCCCGGCGAGGAACCCTGCTCGGAAGAACAAGCCCCTACCATCAGCTTTCCCGACAGGTCTGGCCGCGACCCCGGGGAACCGGACAGGCCACGCAGGTTCCGGGAGAAGAGACAGGGAACCGTTTATGAATCTTTCTTTTCGTCGAGAACCGCCAGGGACCGTTCGAGCTGAATGAATATCTTGGTGCGATTTCCATCATTGACGACAGGTTCACAAAATTGGAGCACTGCTTCTTCCATCTTCACCTTTTCCAGAACTTGCTTGATTTTTTCCTGGGCGTCTTCAAAGGAAACGACCTCTGAGGCCTCCGTCGCCACGAGCTGAATGACATGCACACCGTACTCACTTCGAAAAACATCACTGATATCCCCCGGCTTCATCTTGGAGGCCCGTTCCACAAAGAAGGGCGGCAGGCCTGCGGCAGGAATCATGCCCATATCCCCGCCCTTCGAGGCGTCCGGCGCCTCGGACATATCCCGCGCCACGGCGGCGAACTGTTCCCCCGCCAGAACCCGCGCCCGTGCGCGTGTCATTTGCTCTTCCGCCTTTTGCCAGGCGGCTTTTTCCGCCTTGGCCGGATTGGGTTTGGGAATGGCCAGCATCTGGTTCAGATGGAGGCCGCCCGGCTTCTGAAAAAGGTTCGGGTTCTTTTCGTAATAGGTGCGGGCGTCTTCCGTGGTCACGGAGGACCCTTTCTCCCCGGCGATAGTGTCGGATATTTTTTCCACCAGGAGTTGATTTCGTATGCTGGCAAGGGCTTCTTCCCGTGTTTGGCCCGCTTTCTGCAGCACCTGTTCCTCCGTGGGCACGGCGTTTATCTCTTGCTCCAGCCGTTTGGAAAAGAAGTCCATTTTCTTCTTATATTCCGCCTGCACATCGGCATCGGAAACAGTGATGTTACGTCGCTGCGCCTCTTTCAGCAGAATCTCGGAGCGTATCATGTCCCCGAGAATAGTCAATCCCGCCCGGACGCGGAATTGGTCGTTCAAATCGGGGTCCTGCACCATATTCATGACATTATGTAGATGCCGCCGGTACTCCCGTACAAAGTCGCTGCCATCAATGGCCGTGCCATCGACAAGGGCGACGGGGCCGTCCGGTACCGACCGTTCCACAATATCCAACGCTGTGAGGTCGGGCGCCTGGGCAGCCAGGAATCCGGCAAACAGCAGTACGAAGAGAGTAACTATAAGATTTCGCATGGTCAACCTCCTGAAAATATCGTTTATCTGACAGGTCCTATTATACAAAATTGATGCGGACAAACAGCAGGATGAGCCCTGTCGCCGGGAAAATACGACAGTTGCTCCTTACAACAATGTGCCTGTTCGTGCGCACGCGCTCATTAAATACTCAACTGTTCTTCGTGTATCGTTTTACATAGTCCACCAGGAACGTAACATGGTCATGAGGCGTGTGTGGAAGAATACCATGGTTCAAGTTAAAAATGTGTCCACGGCATTCCCCGGCCTCGATACAAGCCCTGGCCGCTTCGGCTATTGCCTCCAGCGGACCCTTTGCGAGCAGTTGGTTGTCAAGGTTTCCCTGAACTACGGCGGAAGTTCCGAGCACCTCACGGACCTCCCGGATGGAACGGGTGGTGGACAGTGACACGATATCGGCGCCTGCGGCGCCCAAGTCTGTCACAGCGAGTTGCTCATCCAGTACCCGGGCGAAGAATACGCCCGGCGCCGTTCCGCGCAACGCTTCAAAAATTTGCTGCTGGCAAGGCAGGGCATATTCCAGATATTCAGCGCGGGTAAACAGATACGCGGCGGATTCGAAAAGTTGCACAATGTGAGCGCCGCAGGCACATTGGTACTTCAGGTAATCGGTAATCGTCGTTGTAAGCGTACCGAGAACCCGGCGCATTTCCCGGGGATGCCGCTGAAGAAGTTCCCGTGTCCTTTTCAGGCCGGCGCCGGGACTGCCCCCTTCCGCCATAAACGCAAGCAAGGTAAGCGGAGCGCCCGCGAATCCGATCAAAGGTACCGTGGATGAGGTTGCGTTGCGCATCCGCGCAAAGGTCTCCGCCACATAAGGCATTTCCCGGGCCATGTCGAAATTGTGCAGGGCCAGAAAGTCCCCTACAGAGGCAAGTGACGCCTCCAGTTGCGGTCCCGGCCGGAAAACGAAGGGAGCGCCCATGGGCCCCAGGGGACTCAGGATGTCGAGAAAGATTATCAGCGCATCCACCCCCCACAGGGCAGGCAACAAAGATATCTCCGCAGCAATATCCGGTGTTTGAAAAAGTTGCTCAAGGTCCAGGGGTACTGACGCACGCAGGGCACGATACCGGGGGTCGCTCCGACCCGCCTGTCTCATGAACCAGACAGGCGGCCGTGCGGTAACCTCACCCCGCACGGCACGCCAAAAAAGGGAATCATAGATTGCATTCATGCATAAATTTCCCGGGCAGGCATGGTGTGAAAAAAGGGGAACGCTACACAGTCTGCCCCCGCATCGGCTCGGACTAAAGGAATACTCCCCCTTTGCCATCAGCGTTGGCGGCGGGACTGGCCCCCGTGCCGGTGTCCAGCGGGCTAATCCTCTTCCGCTTCCAAATCGACATCTTCGATGTCCAAGGCATCGCTGAAGGCGTCTTCATCGTCAACAACTTCGTCATCATCGGTGTCAATAATGACCTCAACCACCGCCTCGTCCACATCCGCAATAACGGGCAGGACGGCATCCTCCTCCAACTCCTCATCCTCTTCCTCGAGCCCTTCTACCTCTTCATCCAAGTCCACGTCTTCAACGAATCCGGCATCATCCATTTCCGAGATATCGATATCACTGGAGATATTTGGCACTATGGATTTACGTTTCTTGGAACGCTTCACTTTTTGGGAAGAACCGGAAGTTTCGGATGATTTGGAACCGAGGATAACCAGTTCGGCTTCTTCACAGGTATCTGAAGGACATTTAAAACCAAGCTTTTCCGCTCCCCAATCCACAAAACGCCGTCCGCACTTGGGACAATAATATTTGACCACCACGGCTGGGTCCTTTCATTTCTGTTGGCGGTTGCAGCCGCCCCTATCCAATACACGGGATTTCAGAGAGCGAATTATAACAGAAAAGGCTATCCCGTACACTAATTTAAAACTTTAAGCGCATGCCGGGATCAGGTTTGCAGCCTTTCCAGGCTGATTTTCTGGGCGTGGGCGTACCGGGTCCTCAACACCTCAGCCAGCAGCGCGAAGTCGCTGGTGGACCGGCTGTGGATTTGAAAACTGATTTGCAGCCGGTTGCTTTCTTCAGAACCTTTTATCGCCGAGGTAAACACTTCAAAAGGCCCGGCCGCCTCGATATTAGCCAGGATCTGGCCCACATCCGCATCCGATGCGGGCAGTTGCATGGACAGCAGAAAATAGCCTCGCTGGGGCAGGATTTGTTCCAAAGCGGACAACCCAATCACCACCGCCAGGACAAAGGCGGTGGCAACCAGCGTGGTAATAAGATATCCGGCGCCGATGGCAATCCCCTGGGCCGCGGAAAACCAGACCGTGGCGGCCGTGGTCAACCCCACTTTTTCCTGTCCGGACTTCATGATGGTTCCCGCGCCAAGAAACCCGATGCCGGTAATAATACCCGCCGCGATACGGGCACGATCCAGGGGGCCGTGCTCGTTGCCCGCCTCCCTGAAAATATACTCACTAATCAGTATCAGCAGGGTAGAGCCCAGGCACACCAGAATATGCGTCCGCAGCCCCGCTCCCCGTCCTTTGCGCTGGCGCTCCATGCCTACTGCGCCGGACAGCACCAAGGCGATGAAAAACTTGGCGAAAATCTCAAAAGCGTTTTCGTTGCTTATATGGGCCCCCATTTGCTGGAGGGCGGCATGTAACATGTTCATATACAGAGTATACCATGGGAGGCTATTGGATGTAGGAACGAACCGGCATTTGGGGCCGAGAGGACGGTTTTGCCGCATCCCTGCCCTGTCGAAGCCGCGCCGCTCTCTTTTCAATTTCAGACTCGGGCGCCTGCAACAGGCGCGCCTCGTCCAGATACCTGCGCGCGTCATTTGGCGCATTTCCGGCGATCGCCAAATCCGCTTTGAACAAGCGCGGACCATAAGAAAGAGGATGCGCCTCCACGGCGCGCGTCAACCATTGTTCCGCACGGTCAAAGTCTTTTGTTTCAACGGCGAACACCGCCATATATTCTTCGGCGGAAACTCCGGCGGTAATCCCGGGATACTTGACATACTCGAAAGCGGCATCCCATGCCCCCCCATGAGCCGTGCGGCGCGCGAGACGCACCCATGCTTCCGGGGCGGCCGTCTTCATAGCGCCCCATTGGCGGATAAAGTAGTCCTGTTGGCGCTGCAGGGCGAAAATCGTTCCCAGTAACTCCCATGCGCCCTCTGTGTCGGGCGCTCGCCGCAATACCAGTTCCAGCCAATAAAACGCGCGCAACAAGTTACCGGAAGCGACACAGGATTCCGCCAATGCCACATAGCCCGAAATGGATTGCGGGTTTTCCATAATCTGTTTGCGATAGCTTTCCTGAAACTTCCCGGCAGTATCGACCGCCGCAAGCGCCTGACGCTGCACGTTTCCATCAGGACCATCTTCAGGATATTCCGGTAACGAGGCGAACACGCCGGCCGCCCCGTTCATATCTCCCAAAAGGAACAGGGAACGGGCATATCTCAGTTTTTCTTCCTCGGAGAGATTACCCTGCCTGGACGCAAAATCCAGCAAGGCGGCAGTTTCAGGCGCTTTTTCCTTCTCATCCAGCGCAGTCGCCATCAGTCGGGCCGCAAGGCACCCTGCCGGGCTGAGCGGCGTCTGGTTCAAGAGCGGGGCAATCATCGCAACAGCGTTTCCCCTGTCATTCACCTGCAACAGCGCTTTTCCCCAAAGCAGCCGCTCCCAGGGCAGAGACTCGGCCATCCCTTCAGATAGCGGCCACAGGGATAGTGCTTCCCCAATCCGCGCACGCTTCTCATCTCCGTTCTTTTGTTGTTCAGCCGTGTAATAGTAGTGTAACGCAAGTTGGCGGCGGAACGGGGCGCCCTCGTTGCTGGAAATCTGTTCTTCCAACTGCCACACCGGGTCGGCATATCGGAGAGACTGCATGAACGCGACGGCGGCCCCGGCGATCAGCGACAGGGCTAGCAGGCACACAAGAACACGTTTTGCCAGGCCCATCGGCACAACGTCCACAAAACGGCAAACCATCAGGATGATCACCGGCGATACCAGGTACCAGACAAAAGGCGCCTGAAAAGACACGGAGCCGGGATTCCTGTAAAGCAAGAAGAACACCAGGATTCCCGAGGCTAACAGGATGCCATAAGAAGTCCAGTCAACACATGAAGAAAGGATATGGCCGCCCCGGGCACGGGACAAGTCCAGGGCAACATAGAGTACCGATACAATCACCAGGGCAGGATATGCCGCCGCAGCCGCCGCGGCGAACCATGCGGATACGAATACCTTTACAAGGTCACCCGGAGAAGTGGTGCCGGTTCCCGACAGGAAACACACGGCGCCGCCCAACGCCAAAACCGTGGCAAGAACCATGGCCCACCCGTCCGACTGCGTCATGGCGGCAGCGCCGGCGGGCGTGATCGCCATCAGCAAACCGCCCAGTAATGGGACCAATATTGTTTCACGGCGCTTCAACCAAAACAGCAGCAAATAAAACACCAGGGTTGAAGCCGCCACATGCAGGAACAGCGAGGCGACCCGCAGCACAGATGGACCTCCGAACACCTTCCCTAAAAAGGAATGCACATAAACCGGCATCGCCGCAACGGGAGGCGGTTCTTCCCCGTCCAAGGAAGTCGCCGGTCTTGAAAAAACGTCATTCTGAAAATAGCGTTGAAGATCCTTGCCCTGCAAAGGCGCGTAGATAAGCATCACGTGCAGCATGAATGCCGCCATGGCCACCACGAACAGCCCTGCCGTAAACAATACGCGCAAACTGTTTTCCGGGGGCGCGGTGGTAGACCCATTTGCGGCAAAGGCTGTGTTCATAGGATAATATTCGCTCCTTCAATCGGCGCCGGGGTAACTTTCGCCTGTCCAATGCCAAGGAATAACAAAACCGCACCGCCTGTTCTCAGTTTTCCAGCACAACAACGGACGCCCCAGGTGGCCCGTGTGCAGCCGTATGATGGACAAGAATACTCGCACGTGATATAGTGTGACTTCAGTGTAGCAAATCCCGGAATACCGTGCAACGTGTCGGGAAATAAAGGCGTTTGCCTTTCCCGTACCAAAACGAATTGTTTAAAAAAAAGCGTTGGCCTTATCCCTGCGCACCGTAAAGCAAAGCGACA
>JAKJCY010000006.1:0-57000 GCA_022706235.1 Candidatus Hydrogenedentota bacterium
CGAGATGAGTCGCGAAAAACCCGAATTCGGTTAAGTTATTTTATATCAACAAGTTGCAATTTAAGTTTCTCAGGAGAGTGAGTTACAAAATGGAATTTTGTAACTAGAGGAAAAACAATACTGGCCAACACCAGCAAGGTGCGTCTTATTGGAGCAACATTGCCCGGAAGCCTGCCTGCTCAAAATGACGGTCGCAAGCCAATACGTCGGTGATGCCCATTTCTCGCATAAGAGCAAAGGAAATGCAGTCGGTCAACGACCAATCCTTATCGGGCCGATTCTCAAAGAGCGCAAGTCCCCGTTCGAATGCGTAATGCGAACCAGGGATAATTTCCACACGAGGCGCCGATTTCAAGCCATTCACCAGTTCCATAAATAATTTACGAAGCTGTCCGTGTGACATCAATGCGCCCAACTCGCACAACACCTATTCCGAAGTCACCACTTTTCCACGGTACGCAATAGACACTTGCCTTGCGCTTTCATGCCAGTTATCTTTGGGATTCAACAACGCCTGGTAAAACGATGTGTCCGCGAAGGCCTCTTTCATTGTCCGTGAGCCTTCCGCAAGTAAGCATCATGGTTTTCAGACCAGTCGGCAGGCAATCCTTCGGCTTTTCCGATAACGGACGCCAGTCGCTCCGCCAATGTCGGAACTTGCGGATTGTCCCCGACATTTTCAAGCATCGCTATCTCTAAACTCACTATAGCGCCATCGGGCAGGTTGACAGGTTCATCCAGCACAATCGCCCCGTTTTGTACATGACCTTTGTATGTCATTACTTACACTCCTGTGTTTGACAGAAGAATTATAACACAGCCAACCAACGCACCGACGGCAGTCGCCTATTTGCTCCGATGGCTTGTATACAGATCCGGTTTGTAGCGTGAAGTCTTACCTGCATTGTGCGATTTTGAGGTTGCGGGCAATGCGCGCGTTGGGCTATGATTTCCTTATGCACACAAACGCACAACGAAAATCCATCATCGTATTCCGCTGCCTCGTGTTTTTAATGGCATTGGCCCTGGCGCTGCGCCTTATCGGCATCGGAAAAGAATCCCTGTGGTGGGATGAATACACGAGCCACGTGTATCTCAACGCGCCGTCCCTGTTCGACTTCCTAATCTTGAACCGCAGCCTGGACCCCTTGACGCTGCCGGTCTATTATACCCTGGAATATCTGTGGACCCACTATGTCCATGATTCGGTGCTCAGTCTGCGACTGTTGAGCATTGCCATCGGCATTGCCACGATTCCTTTGCTCTATGCCCTGGGCAGGCGCATGTTCGGCACCTGGGCGGGCTTGACGGCGGCGGCGCTGCTGGCCGTGTCCCCCACCCATATCCATCATTCCCAGAGCATCCGCATGTATGTGGTGTTCATTTTCCTCGCCGCTGTCGTCGCGTGGACTTTCGTCCGACTGCTGGAAACACGGCGTCTATCGCTATGGATACTGCACGGCATCGCCTCTTTCCTGCTGTACTGGACCCATCCTTTTGCGGGTCTTATTCCTGCGGTGCTGGGCTGCTTTTTGCTGCTCCAATTCTTTTCACGGCGGCCCTTCTTCCTACGCTGGACCCTGCTCCAAGTTCTCTTGTTTGCCCCTACGGTGATTTATCTGTCCCGGGTCCGATTCTGGCCGCAGAACACCACCAGCGACTGGATAGCGCCTCCGTCGCTATCCACCCTTCTTGCCGACCTGTTTTTCGATGATATTTCCGCGTTTCATTGGCAATTCCGACTGGGCGATGTTGCGGCAAGCCTGGGAACAATCCGCCCGGGGCTTGACCTGTTTTTTGCAGGCGTCCTTCTCGCAGGCCTCCTCCTTTTAGTGGTACGTTCACGCTATAAAAGAACAGAAGCGCCTTTGGAAAAGAAGCATCAACTGTTTCTCTGGATATGGCTAATCCTGCCGCCGTTGATGCTGTTCGCTGTGTCCTGGCTGCTGCGCCCGTGCATGTTTCCCCGGTATACGGTCCACTGTACCCTGGCGTTATACCTTCTTCTCGGCGGCGCCGTGGAAGGGTTGAAAACACAGGGGCGGCGTGTTATTGCCGTGCTTGTAGTGTCCGGGCTTATGCTCCTGCAATGGGTCTGGCTGCAGCCGGGCCCCCAGCGCACGGACTGGCGTTCCGCCGGGCTGCTCTTGCATGAACAGGTCCGGGAAAATGACGTGGTCCTGGTGGAAAACCTGCTCTGGCGCGATGTGTTTACCCATAACCTCAAGCACATGACGCCCGGCCTGTTGCCGGTGCCGGTCGCGGCGGCGGATAAGACGCCGCTTCTGGCGGCGCAGGCGGCCCTGTGCCTGGGCATGCTCCCCCGTCACTGCGCCTCCGGTCCTCCACCCCGGGTTTGGGCGGTCATCGTGATGGATTATTTCGAGCCCGGGCCGCCAACCGGATTTGAAGAATGCCTGAAACGCTGGTCCATTCCCTTCGAACGCCGGTGCTACCCTTCCATCCGGGAGATCTACGTGTATCGGATGGAGAACTCCGATGCACCCGCCCCGGACAGCATGCAGGCCGTATTTGAAAATTGGGACAAGGTAACCCCCGGTAAAACGCGCGGTGAAGGCGACCTCGATCACCACGCCATGCAGGCCTTCGGCGATCTTGCCACGGAACTGGCACTCAACGGCCGCACCGCGCCCGCCCTGGAAGTGCTCGACGGCATCTTCAACGAGAGTTCCTTCGCCCGGGAGATATACGGCAACCTCCGCCAGGCGATAGCGGCGGGG
Organism: Candidatus Hydrogenedentota bacterium; assembly: GCA_022706235.1. Taxonomy (GTDB): domain Bacteria; phylum Hydrogenedentota; class Hydrogenedentia; order Hydrogenedentales; family CAITNO01; genus JAAYBJ01. Next base: position 2,742 of record JAKJCY010000006.1, read on the forward strand.
AGCGATATTGCGGCAAAGGCGGCAGCCATCCGGCGCCTTTGGGAAGGATACGGTTTCCGGGACAACGGGCAGGCCGCGTACATGCTTCAAGCCTTTAAACAGGCAGCAGAACTCGACCCTCAGCACACGATAGCGAACTTTGAACTGGGCCTCGAACTAGCGGCGGTCAAAGACTACACGGGGGCCCAAGAAGCGCTGCTGTGTGTGACCGACGCCGACAGCGGCTACCGGGACATGCTCAAGAGCCTCCTGAACAGCCTCGACACCGGAGAAGGGGTTCCGGCGAAACTGGGCGCCGTCAACGCGTATCGTAAAGCCCTGATGGCCTTGGCGGCGAACGACCCTGACACCGCGGAACGCCTGCTCAGGGAGGCCTCCGACCGCGACCCGGAACTTGCCGCAGCCCAACTGATGCTGGGCTATGTGCTCACCAAGCACGGTCAGTTGGCCCAGGCGGATGAGGCGCTAAACAAGTACCTGAACATGAACGACAGCCCCGATGTGGACGCTTTCGCCAACATGGCGCTGATGCACGCGGAAAACAACCGGCCCCGGGAAGCGGAGGCGGCACTTCAGAAACTCTTTGAAACCTCCCCAAGCGCACAGAAGGTATATGGCAGGTTGCTGCAGGCCGCGCAATCAGGCGGCGACCTTCAGCGAACGGCCGCATCCATACGCGCCTTCTGGAAGGGCTTTGAATTGCGCGGCCAAAACCGTCTTAACGAGGCCCGTGACGCCTTTTCCCTTGCCGTAAAAGAAGACCCCGGCAACGCCTACGCCAACCTCGAACTCGGCCTGCAGCTGGCCGCCGAGGGCGACATTGCATCCGCGGCGGCCGCCTTGAAAACGGCTTCGGAACTGGACTCCTCCTATCGCGACATGCTGGCCAACCTGATCAAGGCGCTGGAAAACAATGAAGATTCCGCCTCAAAACTGGCGGCAGTGAACGCCTACCGGAACAGCCTGTTCGCCCTCGGCCGCAAGGAGGTAGAACAGGCGGAACAGTATCTCCAACAGGCGCTGGAACTGGATCCGCAACTATCGGAAGCCCAGTTGATGCTGGGATATGTTCTGACTGAACGGGACCTGTACGACAAGGCGGAAGAGGCCCTGCGGCGGTATCTCGCCATCAACGACCGACCGGATGTGGACGCCTACGCGCACATGGCCTTGATCCAGGCCGAGCATGACCGGCCTGACCTGGTCGAAAAAACACTGAACCTGCTCTTTGAGAAAGATCCCAGGGCGCGCAAGATATATGGCAGTCTGCTCGACGCCGTCCTTTCAAAGGGCGGTATCCAGCAGGCAGCCGCCTCCATCCGCGCTTTGTGGGAAGGATTTGACGCGCGGCGCAACGGCAGGGAGGACGAGGCGCGGAATGCTTTCGCCAAGGCCGTGGAATTGAATCCCGGGAACACCCTCGCCAACCTTGAATACGGCCTGCAACGTGCCGAACAGGCCGACCGTCCCGCCGCAATGGACGCACTGAAACGGGCCGGGGAACAGGATCCGGAATACCGCAACATGCTGCGGTATTTGTTAGACGACGTGGAAAAGGGCATGGACGCCACCAACAGCGTAAACGCCGTGCGCGCCTACCGGCGCGGTCTGCTAGCTCAAAGCCATGGGAAATATGAAGAAGCCGTGACAGCGTTGGAAGAGGCGATACAGGCGGACACGCGCATGGACGACGCTCATACGTCGCGGGTGTTCAACCTGGTAGTCCTGCGCAGGTTTGACGAGGCCCTGGCCGGCATTGAGCGCTATCTAGCGGGTACTGGCACCCCGGCCGCTGGCGCTTACGGCCTGCTTGCCGTGATTCATATCGCCCGCAATCAGACCGATGAAGCGCTGCAGGCGGTACGCACCGCCATTACCGGGGATCCCGGGTATGGAGAGCAGTTCGGCCCCCTCTTTCGGGCGATCCTGGAAGAACGCAATCTTGAAAGAGCCAAGGCGGAGATGGACAAATTAAAGGCACAGGGTATCGACCTGTACCCGTTGATGCAGAGCTTAGTGGAGACCTATCTGAAAACTTCAGCGGAAACGAAACCATCCGAAGGTGAAACAACCATGCTAAAACAAGAAAATCACTATTGGAAAGATATGCAGCGCTTCATGGCCGAAGACAGCGCATCCGCTCCCCTGGACGGCGGCATCTTGTTTACCGGCAGTTCCACCACACGTTTATGGGATGTAAAGAAGTTCTTCCCAGACCTGCCGGTCCTTAACCGGGGATTCGGTGGCTCCGCCTTTTCCGATGTCATTCTTTTTGCCGATGAAATTGTGGGGCCTCACAAACCCGACACTATCGTGCTGTACTCCGGCGATAACGACATTGCCCATGGCAACTCCGCCGAACAAACCGCGTCGGATTGCATGGCCGCGGTGGACCGGCTTCGCGCGCGCGCGCCGCAAAGCCGCATCATCGTGCTGGGCACAAAACCCAGCGCATCCCGCTGGAACCTGTATCCCGTTATGCAAGCGTCCAACGCCTTGATTGCGGCACAGGCGGCATCGAGAGACAATGTGGCCTTTCTCGACCTGGCGCCTTTGCTGCTCGGACCGGACGGTCAACCTGTTCCGGAATGCTATGTAGACGACCGCCTGCACCTGAGCGAGGAAGGGTACCGCCGCTGGAGCGAAACACTCCGACCGTACCTGGTGAAGTGAACCGCTCCACCTATGTGTATGTTGTTCACGCTTCAGCGTGCCAGGTATGCAAACAAGACCAGGGCTTGATACGCCAAGCCCGGCACACTAAAGCATGAACAACATACTTAGTATCATCATCTGCGGCGTTGCCACAAACCTCATACACAATTGTTCCAAAATCCGCCTTGGCCTAGCAGCACATTCCGTCCTACCGCGGCTATGGATAAAAAGACACCATCAGCCTTGAACATTCCCAATCAGGAACACTTGGCATTGCTTCCCCACCGCCGCTGCGGTATACATCACGACACTTCACTTCCCATCAAAGAAACTAAAACCAAACGAGCACCGGGCAAGTCCAATAGGCGGATTCGATGGCGGCACAGGCAAAGAAAAACCATGGTGTTTTTCGTCAACGCTTCTTGAAGCGGAAAGAACAATCACATGAGACGAAACGGGTTTACGCTCATCGAATTGCTGGTCGTCATCGCCATCATAGGCATCCTGGCCGCGATTTTGCTGCCGGCACTCGCCCGGGCGCGTGAAGCCGCCCGGAGGAAATCCTGCCAGAACAACCTCAAACAATGGGGTGTCATTTTCAAATTATACGCCGATGAGCAAAAAGACTACTGGCCCCCCTTCCAGACCACCAACCCGCATATCCCCGACTGGCCGGGAAGCAGTGCAGCGCAACTGTTGAGCATGGCCGATTGGGTGATCAGCCCGAACACATCCTCCTGGTATCCCAATTATAACTCCGATCCGTCAATCTTGATTTGTCCTTCGGACCCACAGGACAGGGTGGATGATTTGAGGGATGACAACGGCGATTGGGATTTCTGGAAGCCCCGGCAAAGCATGGTCATTGTGGATTCCAGTTATATCTACACGGGGTTTATCTTCGATTTAATCGGGCGCAACGATTTGCCTCCGATGCAAATCAGTGAATTTCCCTGGGTCGCCGGCGGCGCGAGCGCCGTCGGGTTCGCCGCGCCCGCGGACGGGTATATTACGGCACAATTCGGCGCCGCTGTTGATGCCATTCTCAAGAACGTCGTAGATTACCTGACAGGTTCGAGCCCGTACAGCGGGAACCCCGCCGGCGTTGCGCTACTCAAAATTGCGAACAACGACCTGGAGCTCGACCCCCATCCCAGCGCCGGTAACCTGGGTAACGCCCGTGGCGACCGGATTTACCGACTCAAAGAGGGCAATGAACGGTTTTTGATCACCGATGTCAATCATGCCCGGGCCGTCGGGATGGCGCAGAGTTCCATCTTTGCCATGATGGATTTATTTGGAAACAGCGGCGCCATTCCCTTCTTTAACCACGTGCCTTCCGGCTGCAACGTATTGTTTATGGACGGTCACGTGGACTGGGTACCCTATGTGGCGCCGACCCCGGACGCCGCTCCGTCTGCGATGGATCTGGGCGCCAGCCAGCCGGTATTACCCAGCCTGGGCGATATCGTGGGTGCTTTCGCCGCGGTAAACTAAGTATGGTTACCAAAGTAAAGCATTGTCATCAGATGATTTTCAACACCACACCGTATCGCTTAAAGTCCCAAACCCACAAGTTGCTCCGTGGGTGGCCGAAACCTTTCCGGGGGCCAGTTCAGTGCCTTATCGATAAACGCCAACATCGGATCCCTGTCTTCCGGAAGCCGGCCACCCACATCTAAGAAATTGCTGACATGGTCCGACAGCAGTATTGCAGGACCACGCAGATGTTCCACAAGCAGGCGCGTCTCGCGCAGCGCCTCGTACGCGGATAGCAATGTCAACCGCCCTTCCTTCCATCGGTCGTGCCAGGGCGTCCCCGGCATGGGCACGTAAGTGCGCAGCCGGATAAACTGCGGGGACGCCGCGTTAAGCACTGCCGCGCTACCCAAGGCATGCTCCCGCCAACGTTCGAGACCGGCTACACCGACCATGAGGTACACAGACAGATCCATACCGGCATCAAGCACATGTCTGTAAGCGTTTATGGCCTCTTCGGGCGTCACGCCTTTATGGATGGCGGACAGGGTTTCGGCGTCACCGGACTCCAGCCCCGAATGGATGCGCGTTATGCCTGCCGCCGCAATGGCCTGCCACTCGTCCTTTGATTTCTTTACCAGGAATTTCGCCGACCCGTATATCGTGATGCGTTCCAGGACCGGAAACCGGCTTTTGGCGGCTTCACCGATGGCAACCAACCGTGCCGTGCTCAGCACGGCGGTATTGCCATCCGCCAGGAAAATCGTGCGCACTTCCGGCCCATAGGTTTCACAGGCCCTGTCGAGGTCTTCAATCACCTCCTCCGTGGACCGCGCGCGAAACCGCTTGTCCCGGTACATGCAGCAGAACGCGCAAGCGTTGTGCGGGCAGCCGATGGTTGCCTGAATGATTAAAGAACCCGCCTCGCTCGGCGGTCGGTATACCGTTCCTTCGTAACGCATTTTTTTCCTGAAAATTCTCCCTGATTGCTATAACTTCTAAGAAACGCATCCTGTAACATACGGAAACTCGTTCCCAAGTTGTACTCTTGTCATTACCCACATCTTTCCGTTCAGGATAGGGTATTGAGATGCCGACGTAGGTATTCAGAATCCCAATGGGATTACATATCATAGCCCAGGGTTGCGGTACCCCGCTACCCTGGGTAAGCGATGTCTCTCCGTCTCTCTTTTCTACTCCAACGGAGTTACGTCGGTCCTCCCATACGGCATTTGTACCAATGTGACGCAACCCCCTTGGGGTATACGGGAATTGGGGGCGATTTCCAACCCAGGGTAGCGGAGTACCGCAACCCTGGGCTTTGTTCTTAAATCCCGTTGGGATATTGTATTCAAACATTCGTTTTTTACCGCTACTATTCATTACCAAAAGATGTGGGTAATGACAAGAGTTGTACTTGGGAACGCACTTGTTCGCGAAGTTCTACTTCGCAACCATGGTCGAGCGCCGGAATACATCAGTTTAAACGATGTGAAAAGGGAAATAGAATTTCAAGAGAGATTGCGTTCCCAAATAGAATTTGGGAACGAGAGGATATAAAAAAATCTTTACCTCGTCATTGCGAGGAACGAAGCAATCTCATCGTGAAACGGACTTGGTGTAAACCAGATTGCTTCGTGCCTCGCAATGACGATGACTAATAGTCGGCCGATACGCAATCGTATTCCTTTCGTATTCCAAAATCATGACCACGTTTCTTCTAAAATAAACCCCGCCACGTCGGGGTGATTTGCTCGCAATGACGATGAATAGTAGTCGGCTGATACGCAATCGTATTTTTTCTCGTACTCGAAAATCATGACCACATTTCTTCCAAAATAAACCCCGATGCGTCGGGGTGGTTCGCTCGTAACTTCGCTGCTTTTTTTGTTGAAGGCATTGCTGATATGATTAAGAAGGACGCAATAACCTGCACAAGTATGATAGCATGGTTTTTTGCTGTTTATTTCCATCGCATGAAAATCGGGGACAGGCTCGTCGGGAAAAAGGAGCTGCAAATGAAGGATACCTTAGATCCGGAAAAAGAAGAGGCGCGACGGCAGCGGGCGAAGGAAAGAAGAGGCAGAATCGTCACGCATCGCGCCTCAAATTTCGATGATGCCGAGCAGTGGGACTTGGAATATTGGCAGTCGAAAACCTCGCAGGAACGTCTATCAGCGTTAGTTGACATCAGAAATGATATTGAAAAGGTAGAGCGGGCACGGCACGCACACGAACGGCAGCATCGGTCGTGATAGATCTGCCATGAACTCAAAAGAACGTGTGTACAAAGCCCTTAACCGTATGCCGGTAGACCGGGTTCCTGTATTCATGTGGTTTCATCCTTCCACCGCGCGACGGCTCGCCGCTTTACTGGAAATACCACCGGCGCGACTGGCCGATGCGCTGGGCGATGACATCCGGCAAACCTGGGTAAACAACAACTATGCCATGGAAGGCATTGTCCACGAACATGAAGGGGAAACCCACACTGACGTATGGGACATCACCTGGCGGCGCGAAGGGGAATTCAACCAGATTATCCACTCGCCCCTGGCGGGCGCGGACCGTGAAGCCTGCCTGTCCTATGCATTTCCCTGGGCGGAACTGGAATCGTTGCTTGGCCTGATGGAACCGGTGGTCGCCCGTGCGGCGGACTCCTATATCGGCTGTGATGTATCCCCTTGTGTCTTTGAAATGTACGCCCGTATCCGGGGCTTGGAAAATGCCTCCCTGGATTTGGCGCTGGACCCGGAATTGGCCGTTGCCATGATGTCCAAATGCGCGGATTTTTCGGTGCGCCTTTCAGAAGAGGCCTGCGCCCGTTTTCCGCTGGACTGGCTTTGGCTGGGCGATGACGTGGCAGGCCAGCGCGCACTCATCATGAATCCGGAACTCTGGCGCGAAATCATCAAACCGCAATTGAAACGGATTGCGGATGTGGGGAAAGCGGCCCGATTGCCCGTCGCTTATCATTGCTGCGGCGCTCTTTCCCCTATTATCCCCGAGATGATTGAAATCGGCATTGATGTGCTCAACCCGGTTCAATGCAACTGCCCCGGCATGAATCCCCTGGAACTGAAAAAAGAATACGGGGACCGCCTGTCCTTCATGGGCGGCGTGGATACGCAGGACCTGCTACCCAACGGTTCCGCCGGGGAAGTGTTTCGCGCCACCGTGGATTTGATCGAGGGTATGACCACCGACGGTGGCGGCTATATCCTCGCGGCCTCCCATGCCGTGCCCCCGGAGACGCCGGACGAAAACATCTTCGCCATGTATGCGGCCGCCGGGATCACGCGTGAGGAGATTAGCGACCGAGCCGCGGACATACGAGATTCCTTCCTGCGCCAGTTCTGAACTATTTCATGAATAAAGAGGCTCTTACCCTCCCTGCAGTAATACTGCAATGCGGTCACGAACCTATTTTAAGGATTCGAATGGGTTATCCCTCCCTGTCGGTCTTTGGCTTTAGATTTGAAACAATATGCTGTTTGTGCTAGTCTTAATGGCTATCAAAAGGTATTGTCCATCGGCCAGGAATCAAGGTAACTTTTATGTCATATGATACTGTCAAGGCGCATCTGAATTTGAATGCCGTATTGCGCAATCTTGAAAACCTCTGTAAACTTGACCCGGAAACAGCCTCCTTGATTCATTCTTGGGATATTGCGGTACGTTTCACTGTTCTGGGGGGTATGTCCGCCCGGATTGGCTTCCAAAACGGCAAGTGCACCTTTCAGTCTCCGGCTCAAGAACCGGCGGATGTGGTATTACTCTTTTTGTCTGACAAACATTTAAATGCCATGTTTGAAGAACGTTCCAATCCCATTCCGCTGAAAGGGTTCAAGCATCTCGGTTTTCTCAAGACGGAGTTCCCGAAAGCGACAAAACGGCTTGAGTATTTCCTGAAACCCACACCGGCGCTGCTGGAAGACGAGGCGTATGTACATGTCAATACAACGCTGTCCCTTTACACCGCAGCCTGGTCCGTTTGCGAACTGATGCGTTTCGATCCTGTGGGCAGGCAAATCGGCGCCCAGATGCCTGCAGGGACCTTGCAGCTCAGCGTTCTTCCCGAAGGTCCGCATGCCTATATCCGGTATGACGGTCGTGGTGGCGCCACAGCCGGAATCGGTGTTGCGAAAACGCCCTCCGCCGTGTTGACTTTCGAAAGCTGCCAGACAGCGAACGCGCTTTTTAACGGGAAACTGGACGGTTTCGGCGCGATCGCCCTGGGTAATATAAAGATGCGGGGGATGATACCCCTGGTTGAAAATACCAATGTGATTCTTGACCGTATCCCGGTATATCTTCAGTAACGGAAGCCCTGCAAGGTTTCGCAAACCGGACAGGCATGAATGTTTTACGCAAGGAGTCCCGCGGTTGAAAACCTATACCTATGAGAATTCAACAGCCCTGTTCAAACGCGCCGTCAAAGTAATCCCCTGCGGTGTGTACGGGCATTTCAGCCCGGCCCCTTATGTGCCGGTGGATGCCTACCCCTTCTTTTCAGACCGTGCCAGAGGCGCGCGCTTCTGGGATGTGGACGGCAACGAATTTATCGACTATATGTGCGCCTACGGCCCGATGGTGCTGGGATATAAACACCCTGAAGTGGACGCCGCCTTTCTGAAACAGCATGTTGAATCCGATGCGAACTCCGTGGCGTCGCCGCGCATGGTGGAACTGGCCGAGCTCCTGGTGGATATGATTCCCACGGCGGATTGGGCTTTCTTTGCGCGCAACGGCGCGGATGTTACGAACATGGCCGTCATGGTGGCGCGTTCCGCGACGGGCCGCAAAAAGATCATTGCCATCAAGGGCGGCTATCACGGCACCACCCCCTGGATGCAGGCGCCGGGCCATCACGGCATTCTGGAGGAAGACCTCCAGCATGTCATACGTATTCCCTGGAACGACATCAAGGCTTTGGAAACGGTCATCGCCGAACATGGCCCTGATATCGCGGGCTTCATCGCCACGCCTTATCACCATCCGGTATTTGCCGACAATGAACTGCCCGCCGACGGTTACTGGCAGAAGGTGGTGGAGCTGCTTCATAAGAACGGCAGCCTGGTCATTGTGGACGATGTGCGGACCGGATTCCGGCTGCACCTGGGCGGTTCCTGCGAAAGATATGGGTTCAAGCCCGACCTGATCGCTTTTTCCAAGGCCATTGCCAACGGGTACGCTCTGTCCGCGCTGGTGGGCGTCGAGTCGCTGCGGGTGGATGCCGCCAAGGTCTTCCACACGGGCAGTTTCTGGTTCTGCGCGGGTTCCTTCGCAGCAGCCATGGCGTGCCTGAAAGAACTCCAGCGCCTCGACGGCGCCAACCTGATGCAGGCATTGGGCAAACGGCTGACCGAAGGCATCGTGTCCCTCGCCGCAAACCACGGCTACACCATGAAGGTATCTGGCGAACTGTCCATGCCCTACATGCGCATTACCGATGACGGCAACGTAATGCTTCAGCAGGCCTGGTGCAGTGAATGCACCAAACGTGGCGCTTTTTTCACCTCCCATCATAATTGGTTCTTGTCCACCGCCCACACGGAGGAGGACATCAAACATACCCTGGATATATGCGACGAAGCCTTTAAGGCGCTGAAAAACAGTGACGGCGCGCAGCCGTAAACCGACAGGGAGTTGTCTATGCCGTTGACCGAACAGGAATTTCAGGAATTGCAGCAGCGGGCAAAAGCCATCCGCCGCGAAATTGTCGACGTAACCGGCTGGTCCGGCGGCGCTCACATCGGCGGATCGCTGAGTATGGCCGACATACTGACCTTGTTATACTGGAAGTATATGCGCCTGGACCCGGCACAGCCCGAGTGGGAAGACCGCGACCGGTTCGTTCTGAGCAAGGGGCATGGCGGCGTCGGCCATGCCGTGGTGCTCGCGCAGCGGGGCTTTTTTGACCGGGAGAACCTGCGCAAGTTCAACGAAACCGATTCCATGCTGGGCATGCATCTGGACTGCCACAAGGTGCCCGGCTGTGAAACCTCCACCGGTTCGATGGGCCACGGCCTGTCCCAGGCGGTGGGCATGGCGCTGGGCGCGCGCGTGTTGAAGAAGGATTGGCACGTCTATTGCATTGTCGGCGACGGCGAGAGCGATGAGGGGTCGATATGGGAAGCGGCCATGTCCGCCGCCCATTATAAACTCGACAACCTCATCGTTTTTCAGGACCGCAACCACATGATGATCGACGGGCTGACCGAAGAAGTCATGAGCCTGGAACCGCTGGCCGACAAGTGGCGCGCCTTCGGGTTTGAAACGCGCGAGGTGAACGGCCACGACCTGCATCAGCTGGCGGAGGCCATCGACCTTGCGCTGGAAGTCAAGGGAAAACCGGTCATGATCCTGTGCGACACCGTCAAGGGTAAAGGAGTTGATTTCATGGAAAATAAACCGGACTGGCATTACGGCGGCCTCAGTTCCGAACTGGTCGCAAACGCCAAACGGTCCATCGGAGAATAAGCGCCATGTCAAAAACGGACAGTACCTTCAGCTGGACAGTCTACGAAGCGGACAAACTCACCCAGCGCGAGATTTACGGCATTGTGCTCAAGGACCTCGGCGCGCAGTATCCGGAAATTGTCGGGCTTTCCGCCGACCTGGCCAAGTCCACCAAAATCGGCACCTTCGGCGATGCCTACCCGGACCGTTTCTTCAACTTCGGCATTGCCGAGCAGAACATGTTCGGTGTGGCGGCAGGCCTGGCCCAGGCGGGGCTCATCCCCTTTGTATCGACCTTTTCCGCCTTTGCTTCCATGCGCGCATGCGAGTTTGTGCGTACGGACATCTGTTACCAGAACCTGAATGTCAAGATCATCGCCACCCACGGCGGCATCTCCTTCGGTTCGGCCGGCACCACGCATCATGCCACGGAAGACTATGCCATTGTCCGCGCCTTCCCTAACCTCACCGTCATTGTGCCCGCGGATGCCATCGAAACGGCGCATGCGGTAAAGAAATGCATGGAAATCGAAGGCCCGGTGTACATTCGGATCGGTCGCGGGTTCGAACCGGCGGTCTATACCTCCGAGGACTATGATTTCGAGGTGGGCAAAGCCATCGAAATGCGCCCGGGGACGGATTTGGCCATCATCGCCACCGGCGCCACGGTCTACCACGCGGTGCAGGCCGCCGATATTCTCAATGCGGAAAGCGGAATCAGCGCGCGGGTGCTGAACATGCACACCCTGAAACCGCTGGACGAGGCTGCCGTACTGAAGGCCCTGTTGGAAACGCGGCGCCTGATTACGGTGGAAGACCACAATGTCATCAACGGGCTGGGCAGCGCCGTGGCCGACGTTATCGCCGCCAGCGGCAAGGGATGCGCCTTCACGAAACTTGGGCTTCCCGACACCTTCAGCCCCCATGGATACCCGGAAGATTTAATGCACCGGTTCCATATTGACACCGACGGCATTGTGGACAAAGTACGCGAATTGTTGAAGCGCGAATTTGAAGAAGACGAAGACTGGGAAGACGAGGTATAATTTATGCCGCTGTCCGATGAACAACTAGCCAGCAGAATCGTGTTGCGCGCCGTGCTTCCGGTAATCAAAGTGATGCTGGAAGATGATCCGGCCGTGAAGAAAGCCTTTGAAGGCATTTCAGGAACGGTACAGTTCCGGGCGGAGGACAGCGACGGTCCTGCGGGTGCCTGCCTCGTTTTCGAGAACGGAACGCTCACGGTGGAACAGGGCATTCGGGAAGAGGCGGACCTTCTTTTCGCCTTCCCTTCCCTGAAAGCCATGAACGATATGTTTCGGGGAAAACCCGTGCTGCCCGCGATAGGACCGTTGCTGCGCGGCGCATTCAGGAATTTCGGTCTCCTGGTCAAGACCTTTAAAGTGTTGCTGGGCATGAAACTTCTCATGCCAACGGCCAGGCCGAAAACCCCTGAAAAAGCCTATTTAAAAGTCAAGATGACGTTGTACATGGTGTCCACGGCGCTCAGCCAGTTGAACAAGGCGGGCGATCCGGACATGCATGCCTGGACATCGAAACAGCCGGAACGCATCTATCAATGGAGCGTGGACGGCACGGATATCGCCTGCTATCTCAAGATGAAAGCCGGAAACACCAAGGCGGGCCGCGGCATGTACGAACGGCGAAAGCCCTTCGTACACATGCAGTTTTCCAGCGTTGACGCTGCGCTGCCTGTCCTGGCAAGCAGTATCGACACGGTTTCAGCCATCTCCCAGGGGCTTGTGGTAAACGACGGCTCCCCCGAATACGGCGGGCGTATCGGCGATTTCATGATGAAGATATCCAAGCTGCTGTCGTAAAGCGCGCAATATGTGTCACCTTTATAAGGCCTATATGACCTATAAGGCCTATGCATTGCAGAAGCGCGCGTTTTATTAAAAAAATTAGGTATCCCTTGTTTTTGGAAATCCGTTTATGACCACCGAACTCATCATCGTTTTAGACATGGACACGCGCGAGGAGGCGCTGGCCGCAGTGGAAGCCTGCGGCGCCTGCCAATGGTTCAAGATTGGCGCGCAGCTATTTACCCGGCGCGGTCCGGAGATCGTCCGGGAAGTTCAGGGACTCGGCAAACGCGTTTTTCTCGACCTGAAATATCATGATATTCCCAACACGGTGGCCCATGCGGCAAAGGCGGCCGCGGACCTCGGCGCGGGACTGATGACCCTGCACGCAAGCGGCGGGCGCGCCATGATTGAAGCGGCGCGCAAGGCCGTTGACGGGAGTGACACACGCATCCTTGCCGTAACCGTGCTGACCAGCATCAGCGATGCCGTCTTGCGCAACGAGGTGGGTATCCCGGAAAGCGCGGAGGAGGCGGTGCGCCGCCTTGCCGTACAGGCGGTGGATGCGGGCGCGCACGGCGTGGTCTGTTCGCCCCGCGAAATTACGTTGTTGCGGGAGGCATTTGGGAGTAAGCCACTGATTGTGACGCCCGGCGTCCGTCCGGACTGGGCTTCCATGGACGACCAGGTCCGTGTCATGACTCCTCGTGAAGCTGCCCGGGCGGGCGCATCTATGGTAGTTGTGGGGCGGCCCATACTTAAACACGCAAACCCGGCGCAAGCCGCCACCCTGATCATGGAGGAATTGACTACATGAATCCGGAGGAAATCCTACAGGTCTTTCGCGATGCGGGCGCCTTGCTGGAAGGCCATTTCATTTACGCCAGCGGCAGGCATGGCCGACAGTTTCTTCAGGCGGCTCGGGTCATGCAATATCCGAAGTATACGGAGCAATTTGGAAAAGCCTTGGCGGCCAACTTTCAAGACGCTAAAATTGATTTAGTCATTGGCCCGGCCACGGGGGGCATCATCATCGCCTATGAAACCGCGCGGCACCTGAACTGTCGCGCCGCCTACACGGAAAAAGACGGCGAAGGCGGCATGGCCCTGAAACGCGGCTTCGCCCTCAAGCCCGGCGAGCGCGTACTGGTGGTGGAGGATATCATCACCACGGGCGGTTCCGTCGCCAAGTCCATCTCCCATCTCATCGCGCGCGGCGCTGAAGTGGTCGGCGTGGCCTCGTTGATCGACCGCAGTGGCGGCAAGGTGCGCTTTGAGTGCGACTACCATCCACTCGCCACGCTACACCTGGAAAGTTGGTCGGAGGACGAGATGCCGGCCGATCTTAAAAACACGCCACCCGTCAATCCGGATGATTTTTTGGCAAAGTAATAACGTATCTTCTTGCGGTCCATAGAAAGCAGGCGGCATCCAAGGCTTAGGGGACAGGGAGCAGGGTTCTGGCGTCAGGGAAAGATGGGAGATTCAGAATGTCATTTTTTTTCGTGATTTCCGTGTGTTCCGTGGTTGTATATTCCGCGTCGTATTGACGTGTTGCGTCATCGCACGCCAAAGCACTATACTGGATTTCGACGATGGACAAGCCTCGTTTCCGTCTGCAATACGCCCGCGGCGGATGGACAATTGAGACGATTTCTGCCCGGCTATCGAAAGAAAAACACCACGATGAACGCCCTATATGAAGCGGCCAAAGAAGTCTGTGATTTTATGGCGGAGCGCCAGTGGAAGTTTTGTATTATCGGCGGTCTGGCTGTGATGCGCTGGGGAGAAGCCCGCCTGACTCAAGATGTGGATTTTACCTTGATTACGGGTTTTGGGGATGAAGAAGACTTTATTGAGCCTCTTCTGGACCATTTTTCCGGACGCATTGCAGATGCCGCTTCCTTTGCGCTGGCAAACCGGGTGTTGCTATTGCAGACCTCTTCCGAAATCCCTATTGATATTTCGCTTGGCGCTTTGCCCTATGAAGAGAAGATTATTGAGAACGCAACCCTGTTTTCTTTTGATGAAACAACGGTAGTGCCTACCTGTTCTGCTGATGACTTGTTTATCATGAAACTGTTTGCCGCACGGGAGAAGGATTGGCGGGACGCGGAAGGAATTGCACTGAGGCAGGGCGAAAAACTGAATCGCTCCTATATCCTCTCCTATCTTGGTGAACTGTGCAGAGCAACAGACCGTCCGGAGATTCTGTATGTCGCCAGGCGTATGCTCGAGGATAAGCCATGACTGAAATGACTCCGGAACAATGGAAAATATATGCTGCGCAATGGCAGAAAGCCGGCCCGGAACTGGAGCGAATTCGCCGTGCTGAACTGGCGAATTCGACCTGCACCACGCGGGCAGTGGATGCCCTGCTTGAGATCGGCGCCAGTATACCGCATAAAGAGGAAACACCCAATGGTCTGGTAGAGATGCAGCGCTTGTTCATGGAAATGGCGCGACAGCAGGGCTTGTCACCCGCAGAAGCGCGCGAGGAGGGTGTTTCTTACGGGGAGGAGAATGGAACGCATAAATAGGTTTCCATAGTCTCCCTGCTCATTGAAATGTTTTTACTGACCCCAAACAGACCGCGCAAAACAGGGACTGACTGCCCAATGGCGCATGGTCTTTGCATAGCTGCTGCATGTCAGTATCTGCTATTGGGTAGTCTGTCCCCGTTTTGCGCCCTTTTTGCTAATCACCAGGCCCCAGGAACGAGCCTTGGGGAAACCCTGCGGTTGTTTGTCCAGTCAAATATATTATAGAAGATCTCGGTTTCTCCCGTAACTAAACGATAGAGGAAAGGTATGCAATGACGTTGAAGAAATTCACTCCGCTTATTGTCGTTTGTCTGTGCCTGATTGCGGGAGCGGACACGGGAAAGGTCCTTATCCTGTATACCAGCGATATACATGATTACATCAAACCGGGGCCGGACAATCTGGGTGGGCTTTCTTATGTGGCGGGCCATGTCGCCTCGGTGCGGGAAACACGTGACGATATTCTGCTTTTCGACGGGGGCGACGTCATGGAAAAGGGAGACATGGTATCGTACAAAACCCAAAGCCGCGTCATGTACGAAGCCATGAAAAAAATCGGGTATACCGCGGGCGCGGTCGGCAATCATGACCTTACCTACGGGCTGGACCACTTGCGCGCGTGTTCCAAACTGTCCGGCATGGACCACCTGTGCCTGAATTATTACGATGAAAAAGGCGACCCCTATTTCCCCGCTTCAAAGGTGTATGAGGTCAACGGGTCAAAAGTCGGGGTCATCGGGTTGACTACGATCAAAGGCGGCCCCTTCCTCGACCTGCCTGAATGCGGGAATCGGGTCGCCGCGGAGGCTGCGCGCCTGAAACAGGAAGGCGCCCACCTCGTGGTCGTGATTGCCCATGTCGGTTCCGCCGACCTGGCCAAGCTGGCGCCGCTGGCGCCGGAGGTGGACCTGTTCTTCGGCGGACACAACCATGAAGTGCTCAAGGAGCCGCGCCCGGTTCCGGAAACGGGCGCACTCATCCTGATGGCAGGTCAATACGCACGTTACGTTGTGCATATGGAGGTTACCCTCGACCTGGAGGCGAAACGCATCCTTGACCGGCAGATGGCACTCGTAGCCATGGAACAGGACAAGATTACCCCGGACAAGGATATAATGGCCTGGGTGCACGAAGAGGAACTGAAATACTGCCCAGAAGCGGGTGAAGTGGTCGGCAGAACGGACACGACCATCCTTCCCAATAAGATGGCCCGCGTCGCCGCCCAAGCGCTGATGCGGCACTCCGGAGCGGATGTCGCGTTTTGTCATCCCGGTCAAATCATGCGCAGCAGCCTGCCAGCCGGGGATATAGACGCGAATCTCCTCTTTCGCACAGGCGGACAACGGGGCAGTGAAGTGGTGCAGGCGGAATTGACCGGAGAACAAATCCAGGCTTACCTGGGAGGGTTGGCGCAGGAGAGAAAGGGTCAGACGGAATGGGCGGGATTCCATGCGGAAATTCGATACGATCGGGAAGCGGACCGGTGGACAGCGGCAACAAATCTGGAACCGTCCAAACGATACAAGGTTGTGCTACCCAAACTGGAATGGGATTCACGTTTAAAGCGTCTTGAGGGAAAAGTTTCACCCCTGGCCAGTCTTGACGAACCTTCGACGCTGGAAGTTACCTTCACGGACGCGCTGGCGGCTTATGTGAAAGAGGTAACGGCACAGGGCCAAACGCTGGACGCGCACCTGGATACACTGAATTAATCCTGCGCGCTTTTCACTGGTCCAATACTGCCATCATCGCTTCGAGAGACAAGAGCCGGTCGCGGGGCTTTCCCTTCAGTTCACCCCGGTTGCGTTCCCGCGCATCTATTTGCAGCCACTCCTGAAATGTAACCACTCGGACGCCCCGCTCCCGCAACGAAAGTAAAAAGCCATCGCCTTCGTCTAATGGCGTTTCGGTCAACCTGTCCCTGTCATCCAGGATACCGCGCACGGTTTCCAGGCAATCAGGTTTATTGGCGCCGATAACGCTGTTGGCACCGCGTTTGACCGCACCCGCCACGTAGAACCCCGGGATAATGGTTTCCTCCTTGACAACCCTTCCCCCGATATTTGGAATACGATTCCCGCCCTCCTCGAAAGGAAGACCGGCCACTGGACAAGCGGTCTGGCCGATGCTGTTCACAACCATACCGCAGGCGATATGAACGAATTCGTCCGCCGGTTTCTCGAACAACACACCCGTAACCTTCTCCTCGCCCAACAGCGCGACAGGATTCATATCGAAGTGCAGATGAATGCGTCGAGCCCGGCCCTGCGAAGCGCCTGCAACGGCATAGGCCTTGCGCATGCGGCTGGCTGCGGCATCCGGGGCGGGCGGTTCCAGACGCGCCGGGGCCGCGTGCAGTTCAATACCGCAACCGGGCACCCTGGACAACAATTCCAGTTCCTGCGGCGCGAAACAGACATCGTAAGGCCCGCGGCGTGCCACGATATGAATCTCCGTGACATGGCTGTCCCGGAGAACCTCCCAGGCGGCGCAGGAGATGTCCGTATGTTCCAGTTCGACGGCAGGCGTGGCGAGTATGCGGGCGATATCGAGTGCCGCATTCCCCGCACCAATGATTACCACGGAGGGACCGGCAAGGTCCGGCCTGAGACAGGCACAATCCAGACGCCCGTTATACCAGCCCGCCAGGGAAACGGCGTCTTCGCTGCCCGCGAGGCCGCCTCCTTGCATCTCCAGTGTGCGTGGTGAGGAAGCCCCGGTGGCAACAATAATCGCGTGATAATATTGTTTGAGTTCCTCGAGGGATAGATCCCTGCCCACACAAACATTTCCGAAAAACGCAAATCCCGGGTGTTGAGCCGTCCTGGTGAAAGCATGGGCGGCAGCCCGAATATTAGGTTTATCCGGCGCCACAGCGTCCCGCACCAGTCCGAAAGGATAGGGCCTGCGTTCAAAAAGCGCGACAGAACACGGTTGGGAAAGGCGCAATAAATAATCCGCGCAGAAGAAGGCGGCGGGACCGGCACCTATGATGGCTGTACGCAGGGGCAGGTTATTCGATTTCATGGACTCTTTCATGGGCATCGCTTCCTGAAAGGAAGTCTCCCGGGAAGGGTAAAATAACGTACATCCAGTCCGTGGCTACTTGGGCGGGCGACGCAAGAGCCGCACTACCAGGCCGATGGTGGTGAGCAGGAAGCCCACCACAACACAGGCCACCCCGCCAAAATACGCCCCCACGCCCCACTGGGTGCTTCCGATTAAGGCATTCAAAATAACGAACAATAAACCAATCAGTGTAAGAAACAGCCCTGTTACCGCCAGATTGGTTTTGTTATTCTCCTCCTCATTCGCGGAACGTCCGTCCAGCAGTTCCTGCATTTCTCCGATGGAATACAGCAGGTCCGGGCGCTTTTCCAAACGCTCCAACAGCAGCATTTTCACCCGGTGCTCCAGCCATACGCGGGTCATCTCACGCAGAATAATATAGACCAGCGTGACGACAGTAATCACCAAGGGTATGGCTAAAAGGTATATTCGCACGACACTACTTTATCATCATGGCCGCGTTTCATCCGAGACACTCGCCGACATCGCTTCCGCCCCTTACGGCCCCGATCCGATGCCGAAAACTGAAACTGCACCCATAAAAAGGGGAATCGCATCTTCCCGCGTCACCATGAGCCCGGCACATTGCTGCAAACGGCCGGGCCTCTTTTGCGACCCGGCCGTTCTCGACATCCTGATAAACCCGGATCAAGCCCAGGTCATTGCCGTCGGCTTCTCAAAAATGATCGTCTGTTTCAGGAAGGAAACCGCCTTGGTAAGGCCTTCCCAGCTGGACATGAGGCTGTCCTCATGTTCGATGCTGATCGCGCCGTCATAACCGACCATGCGCAGGGTGGAGAAGAAATCATTCCACCATTTCATGTCGTGGCCATAGCCGCACGTGCGGAAAATCCAGGAACGGTTAATTTCATCACCATAGGATTTCGCGTCGTTGACGCCGTTGATGGCTGTATTGGCCGCATGAACGATGGAGTCCTTGGCATGGACATGATAGATGCATCCCCTGAGCGCCTTGACGCATTCCACCGGTTCCATGCCCTGCCAGAACAAATGACTTGGGTCGAAATTGGCTCCCAGCGTATTGCCGCAAGCCTTGCGGAGTTTGAGCAGCGTTTCCGTGTTATACACCACGAACCCGGGATGCATCTCGAAAGCGAAATTCACGCCGGCGTCTTTCAATACTTGATTCATCTTGGTCCAGTACGGGATGACTTTCTTTTCCCACTGCCATTCCAATACCTCCAGGTAGTCCGGCGGCCACGCGCAGGTCACCCAGTTGGGCTTCTTGTCCCAGGGGCCGGAACCGGGGCAGCCGGAGAAACCGTTTACCACGTTCACACCAAGCAGGTTGGCCAGTTTGATGGCGTCCAGGGTCACCTTGTGGTTGGCCTTCGCAAAGGCGTCATCGGGGTGAAGCGGATTGCCGTGACAGCTCAACGCGCTGATTTCGAGACCTTCACCCTTGATGAGCGCCAGCAGATCCGCGCGCTTGGGTTTGGATTTCAACAGTTCCTGCACCGGGCAATGGGGATCGCCGGGATAATTTCCGACACCCAGTTCCACGGTCTGCAACCCGAGCGGGTGAATCTGATTTAACACTTCCTTCAGCGGCTTGTCGCTGAACATGGCGGTCAATAAACCAAGTTTCATTTACAATCTCCTTTACAGTTGTCGTGGCCCGAAACGCATCGGCGCCACGGGACGGAATACTCAAACCTTAACCCACTTCTTGGACGAGGCTGATTTTTCCACCGCCTCCAGCACGGACTGGCACTTGACAGCGTCCTCGAAGGTCGAATAACTTTCTTTCTTGCTGTTCAGGCAGGTCAGGAACTCGAAAATTTCATGCACGAACAGATGCTCGTAACCGATAATGTGTCCCGGCGGCCACCAGGCATGCACATAGGGATGGCCGGGATCGCAGGCCAACACTTTGCGGAAGCCCTGCAACCCTTCGGGATCGCTGCGGTTGAAATACTGGAACTGGTTCATGTCTTCCTGGTTCCAGAGCAGCGAGCCCTTGCTTCCGAAAATCTCGATGGAATTGTAATTGCGGCGTCCACCCGCGAACCGGGTTACCTCAAAGGATGCCAACGTGATTTTATCCTTGATATGGCCGATAAAAATCGCCGCGTCATCCACGTCCACCGTGTCGTACTGTTTCGTCTTTTTGCTGCCCTTGGCAGCCCAGGCACCCACATCGGAATCCGCAATGACGCGCCGCTTGATGAAGGTTTCCATGGCGCTGGTTACTTCGCAGACCGGACCGACCAGAAAGTGGCACAGGTCGGTCACGTGCGCGCCGATGTCGCCGAGTGCGCCGGAACCAGTGTGTTTCTTCTTCAGACGCCACACCATCGGGAAGTCCGGATCCATTATCCAGTCCTGCTGGTAGGCCGCACGGAAATGGTAAATCTCCCCCAGCCCGCCGGAACTGATCAACTTTTTCATGCTCTGCACCGCCGGCGCAAAACGATACGAAAAGCCGCACATGTGTTTGATGTTGGCCTTCTTGGCCGTCGCCCACATTTCTTTCGCTTCTTTGAGCGTGTTGGCCAGCGGTTTTTCGCACACGATATGTTTGCCCGCTTTGGCGGCTTCAATGGCAATCACCGGATGCAGAAAATTCGGGGTACAGATGTCAATGATATCGATGTCCGGACGATTCACCACCTCTTTCCAGTCCAAGGACGTTTCCTGCCAGCCCCACTTCCCGGCCGATGCAAGTTCTTCAGGAAACTTGCCGCACATGACTTTCATTACCGGTTCCACCGGCGGATCAAACATCGCTTTCACCTGGCGCCAGGCGTTGCTGTGCGCCTTGCCCATGAACTGGGCGCCTATCATTGCCACATTTACCGTCTTCTTAGCCATGCTTGTTTTCCCTCCTGGGAGTTAGGTTTTTTCCATTCGTCTGCGCATTAAACACGCAGGCATATCCAGAAACGTATTAAGTCACGCACAGCCCTTCCATGCGTGCCATAAAAGAGTACTCAAACCGGAGCCCTAAATCAACTTTGCTGTTGTTTAAACGCCCTATTGCGTCCCCCAATGGCTCTGCAAAGATATTTGGCAAACAGCACAGGACCTTCTCCGGGATTATAGGTTATGGATGCACAAAGACAATAGGGTATCCTTTGGTAGGCGTACTTTCACAAGTGCGCCATGGAGCACGGCCACAGATTGTTGCATTGTCCCTACGGCGCACTTGGGAAAGTACGCCTACTGAAGAGATTCCTTCGCATCAAAATAGCAACGTTTTACAAAGAGGAGATTTTCCTGATGAAATTCGCCACGGAATACCTGGAATTCAATACGCGCAAGAAGCGGGAGTACATCAACATCACGGAGAAGGTGGAAGACGTTGTCCGCAAAAGCGGCGTACAGGAGGGCATGGTCCTAGTCTCAGCCATGCACATCACCGCCGGGGTATATGTCAATGACGCGGAGAACGGCCTGATTGAAGACATAGATGAATGGCTGGAACATCTGGCGCCCTTCAAGCAGGGGTATCGCCATCATCGCACTGGGGAAACCAACGGCGACGCCCACTTGAAAACCCTGCTGGTGCACCATGAGGTGATTGTCCCGATAACCTCGGGGCGCCTTGATCTGGGGCCCTGGCAGCAGGTGTACTACGCCGAGTTCGACGGGATGCGCCGGAAACGGTTAATTATCAAGGTCATGGGAGAATAAACTACGGTTAAATCAGAGATGCGCTGCCGGGTAAAACAAAACGCAGAGGCGCAGAGGATGCAGAGGTACACAGAGGGGGGGGCCGTGAAGTTGTACTTCGCGACCTTGGGTCATTACTTCACGCACATGTTTATTCTGGAAGCGGGAGAAGGAAATGCAATTTCAGGAGAGAGGGCGTTCCCAAATACAGATTTGGAGCGTGTCAAGTGTATAATAGAAAGAGAAAGTACTATATACTTTATTTGTCTTTTGTGAAGGATTGCGCATGAAAGCCGAAATTAAGTTAACCGCCACACAGGAAGCGGCGTTGGAACGCTATTGCCGCATGATGCACGCCACCAGGGAAAACGTTATTCAGCAGGCACTAGTATGCTTTTTACCGAACTGCACCCCATCCAAGTCGATCAGCCTTAGGGACGATTCAGGCTTTGGCATTTGGCGGAACAAGCCTGTTGACGCATTGGAGTATCAGCGCAAACTCCGTAGCGAATGGCCGGAATAATGATCGCGCTTTTTGATACCAATATTATCATTGACGCTTTAAAACGGAGTTGATGCTGCGGAGAAAGAATATTCCCTCTATGAGTCCGTTTATATCAGCGTTATCTCGTGGATGGAAGTCATGGTCGGAGCCGAACAGGATTACGAGGTCGTTAATAAATTTTTAAGTAATGCCTTTATAATCTGCCCGTTAACCCAAACTATCGCCGAACGAACGGTTCTTCTTCGCCAAAAATATCGAATGAAACTTCCGGATGCCATCATTTGGGCGACGGCACAAGTCAATGAAGCCCTTCTAATCACAAGAAATACTCGTGATTTTCCAATCGAGGATACAACTGTACACGTACCCTACAGGGTATAAACCACTGCAAAATATTAATTGAAGTATCGGTAATTGTTTGTGAATCCTTCGAAACACGATTCACTTTGCGTACGGGTCCCCAACGCTACGCTTTATCCGCGCACGTACCCGTAATAATCTCGCGCGTTTCCATGCTCTCGGTTCCAACACGCACCAGCAGGAATCCTACAGGCGCATTCTGGAAATTCCAGCAACAGGAACGCACATTGACGCTTCTTGTGTTGCCAATCCGATTTTCTTCCGTTGGATGGTGGAGGTGGCCGAAGAAGAGCATCTCCGGTTCGGTTTGGCGCACCTGTTCCAGAAACCAACGAGAGTCGTTCCGTCCCAGGTACATGTTGCGTTCCACGTCGTCAAGCGCGGGCGGGATATGGGCGAACAGAACCTTTCGCGGCTCCGGTCCCCGCAATTCCTTTTCAAGCCAGTCGCATTGACCGTGGGGTTCAATTAATTCGGAACTGAAATGGCCGATGTGATCGCCTCCCGCGCCTGCATCACAGACGGCGATGAAGCGTATGCCCTTGTACGTGAAAGCGTAATAGTCCCGGACTGCGTCCCCGGAACCGAAATCCTGGGGGAACATGGCGCGCAGCAATCCGCGCGTCTCGGCGCTGCCTTCATGGTTCCCCGCGACCACATGCAGGGGTAGGGTAATCTTGTCAAGATGGGGTGCGAGGGCTTCGGGATGGATATCCCCGGCGACGAGTGCGAAATCAGGCTGTTCCTCCTTGGGCAGTTCTTTCATCCTCTCAAAACAACGCAGGAACTTTTCGACGCCGTTCCCATAAGCTTCCAGGCCTGTTTTTGGAGCCTCAGCGCAATGGGGGTCCGCGATAACCGCGAAGTTGAACGGTTCACCCACAGCAACCGTTTCTGACGACCCGACCCGGGCTGCGAGGACAGTCCCCGCCGCAATACCCAAAAATTCCCGGCGCCCGAGATATTCGCTTTTTAACATGACCCCCTCTCCGAAGTGAAGCCGCACGGAATGGTTATACTTTACGGGAAATCGCCACATACACAGACTCCTTATGCCCGATGGTCAGTCCGTCACCGTTCTATGGTATCATTACGCCCGTAATCTTTGCATGAAAGGGTTGCCATGAAGAAAACCTACGTTGTAGACACCAACGTGCTGCTGGAAGATGCCCATTGCCTGGAACGGCTGCGCAACGGGGACGAAAACGACGTCATCGTGCCTTATAAAGTAATTGAGGAACTCGACGGCCTGAAGAAGGATCCGCAAAAGCGCGAACTGGTGCTTCGCGCCGTGGACGCGCTTTTCGAGCACTTCGACCAAATCCGTTTTATCCGCGACAGGAATCTCCATAGCAACGATGCAAGCATGCTGAAGACGGTCCTTGCCGAAACAAGCGATCCGGTTTTGGTCACCAACGACCGCATATTTCGCCTGCTGTGCCGTATCGAAGGCATCAACTCGGAAGAGTACCTGTCGTCCAAGCCCATCCAATCCGAATCCGAGAGTTATACCGGCTTCGCGGTGGAGGGCGAACCCGCATCGCCCAACAGTTTTGAATGGGTGGAAGGCCGGCCTCATTATCACTCCAACCATGGCATTAAGGTGGTGGACTATGAACATGAGGTCTGGAAAGTCAAGCCGCGCAACAAGTACCAGAACCTCGCCTTTGAGCTGCTGCTCGACCCTTCTCTCGACCTGGTAACCCTGCAATCCCAAGCAGGTTACGGCAAGACGTACCTCGCTTTGGCGGCGGCGCTCTACCTGACTCTTGAAAAGAAACTTTTTGAAAAGATTTACGTGGTCAAGTCCCCCATCGAGATTGGGCCGGCCCTGGGTTTCCTGCCCGGGGATGTTCTGGAAAAGCTGGAACCCTATTATCGGCCCTTTTACGACCTGGTACACAAGTTGCACCGGCTCCGCCCGGCCAATCGTATTTATGAGTCTGAGCAGACCGGCAAGTTTGACCGGAAAGTATTCGAGGTGCTTCCGCTGGCCTATATTCGGGGCATGAATCTGGAGCATGCCATCGTGATCGTGGACGAAATGCAGAATCTATCGCGCTTGGAATCGCGGGCGTTATTGACACGTATGGGTGAAGGAACCCGCTGTTTCTGCCTGGGCGACACCAAACAGGTGGACAACCCCTACCTGAACGAGTTCAACAATGGACTCAACTGGGTCGTGACGTTGTGTAAAGGCCAGCCGAACTACGGCCATCTGGTGCTTAAAGGCAGTAAAAGCCGCGGTGTAATTACCGACCTTATTCTGAAGGTGGGATTGTGACCCTCCAACACCGGTGTATACCTGCCTTTCCGCTGCGCCTAAGCGAGCAGGAAGTCTTTTTTTTCAAAAAGCAGACACGCGCAACACGGTATAAGGCCGTAATTTTGCCTGCAAGGCTGAACGTTTAAAAGGAAACTGTTCCATGACCATGGAAAACGCCTCGGAAGGGATCATCGTCTCCGTGAATCTTTCGAACCAAAAAGGCACGTCCAAAACGCCCGTCTCCCAGATAGAACTTAACGAAAAAGGTGTGGCGGGGGATGCCCATGCGGGGAATTGGCATCGGCAGGTCAGCCTGATGGCATCCGAAAGCATAGAACGTTTCGGGAAAACCAAGGGCCGCACTTTTTCCTGGGGTGATTTTGCGGAAAACATCACCACCCGCGGCCTTGACCTGTCGACTCTCGCGCCCCTTGACCGGTTGATTACCACCACTATAGAGTTGGAGGTCACCCAAATAGGCAAGAAATGTCATGGGGGCGGCTGCGCCATATACCAAGAGGTCGGGGAGTGCATCATGCCCCGGGAAGGCATTTTTTGCCGGGTGCTTCGCGGGGGAATACTCAGAGGAGGCGACACGATCACGCTTCGAAGACGCACACTGCACTGCCGGGTTATAACGCTGAGTGATCGCGCGTTCGCAGGGATGTACCAGGATCGAAGCGGGCCCAGGGTCTGCGCACTCCTGGAAGCCTTTTGTGAACAAGCGGGCTGGCAGGCACGGATTGAATCCGGAGTCCTGCCCGACGACGCGGAACACTTGACAGCGGCGCTTATCGCGGCGCGGGATACAGGAGAACATCTCGTAATTACCACCGGCGGCACGGGAATCGGTCCCCGGGACATCACTCCTGAAGTGGTGGCACGCCTGGCGGACAAGGAAATCCCGGGAATCATGGAATACATACGACTGACCACCGGGGCACGCAAACCGAATGCCCTGCTCAGCCGTTCCGTGGCTGCCGTACTGGGTAACACCTTGGTATATACGCTGCCTGGGAGCGAGAATGCGGTTGAAGAATACCTGTCTGAAATCACAAAAACGCTGCCGCATGCTCTTTATATGATAAACGGCCTGGATATGCATTGAGATATGCCGCGGGAAGGGTGTCAAGCAGCCCTTTTCAGAGAAAATTGCGGCATGGAGTCCATTTTTGCTATAGTACTACGACTTGTAAAGGCATGGTATTTTTTATGCTCCGGTAAGTATCCCCGCAACGGGGGGCGGCAGCACGTGCCGGTTCAGGAAAAATGGCAGGGTTGCGGATAAAAAGGATGCTTTCCCCATGATGGAGCGTACGTTTGTCATGATAAAGCCCGATGGTGTCGGCCGAGGGCTGGTGGGCGAATGCATACGGCGCTTTGAACAACGTGGTTTGGTCCTTTTGGCTATAAAAATGCAGTGCCTGTCTGTTGAACGGGCTGCGTTACACTATAAAGAACATGAAGGCAAACCTTTTTATGAGGGATTAATTGCCTTCATAACGTCGGGTCCCACCCTGCAAATGGTCTGGGAGGGCAATGACGCCGTCGCGCAGGTTCGAAAAATGAACGGCGCGACCAATTGCCTGGAAGCCGGTCCCGGCACCATCCGGGGTGATTTTGGGTTAAGTATGCAAAAAAACCTGATTCACGCGTCGGACAGCCGGGAAACGGCCGCCCGTGAAATCGGGTTGTATTTCTCGGATGAGGAAATAGTTTCAACGAAATCGTTATGTCCGGAGTGGCTGTGTTAGCCGCCGTGGGCATGCGGTAAAACCAATAGCAACGCGGTCCGTATCGCGGAACCGAGGAGGATTAGTCCGTGGCTGGTGGACGTAAAGTTCGTAAAGCGAAAATCAATAAGCATAAACGCAAAAAACGGTCCAGGCAAGATCGGCACAAAAACAAATAACCGGCGTATCTCCCGAGATAAGACCCCCTGCGACGCCTGCGGTGTGCACAAGTTTCGCCTCTAATCGTAAAGGCTCCCTGTCATGTCGGAAATCAAGGCAACAACGTTCGTGGACGAAGACTGGAAAGCCCGAGTCCAACGCGAAAAAGAAGAAGCCCGTCTGAAAGCGCAAGGCAAACAGCCGCCTGCCCCCGACACCGTATCTCCCGGGACGCAGGACGTTCCGGAGGAATCCCCCGGCGGCGAGGCGAACCCGCTTTTTGAGGCGCTTCTCAATATTCTGGCCACCCAGGCCATGTTCAGTCTCGGTTTTATCGGCGCACCCGGGCAAGGACAGGCCGTGGTTAATCTGGAACAGGCCAGGGAATTTATCGAGATGCTGGGCTTAATCCGAGAAAAGACGCAAGGCAACCTGAATGCTCAGGAAAACGCCTTGCTGGCGGAAACGCTGGCGGAGTTACAGCGGCTTTTCACGGCCCGTGTACAGCAGGCACAGGCACAGGCAATGCAACGGGCGGGTATTGATATGAACAACCTGCGCGGCGATGCGCCACAATAAGCGCAGGCAGGGGTGAAAGCCGCCTTCTTCAATTTTGTTAACGTAGTGACCATCTGAATAAACTAGGATCAGGATATGCGATTCACAGGGCTGTGTATTGCGATGCTGCTTGTGGGGACTGTCCATTCGACAGCGCATGCTCAAGAGGGTACAGAAACGGCTTCCGTTGACCTGCAGCAGCAGGAAGCGTTTACGGTCAGTGGCGTTGGCCTAAAACTTGCACAGGACGCCCCCCCCCCGGCTGCGACAGAACCGGAGGAAGGCATCGTGACAGAAACGCCTCCGCCCGCACCGACAGCCGTACTTCCTGAAGCGTCAGAAACAGCGGTCCCCGCCGCCCGTCCCTCTCCCTATCCAGTCACGTTGAAAGAAGCCATTTCTGAGGACTTGATAGATTTGAGTGGTCTACGCTCTGCCCTTGATCAGCCTGTTGAAGCCCAAGTACTGCGCCTGACACTGGATGAGGCCATCCAATTGGCGCTTCAAAACAATCCGGATATTCTCATTGCGGAATATGATCCCGCGAAAGCGGAAGCGGAAACCTATGCGGCACGGGGAGAATTCGATCCCATCGTCAGTCAAAAATTAAACTACAGCGATTCAACCGCTTCGCTCGACCAGACCGTACGCAGTTTTGTGGGCATTCTTGGCGGGGTGTCCGCTGTTGATTCCCGGAAGATAACCTCGGAAACCGCCCTCGCCGGAAAACTGCAGTTTGGCACCCAGTACGCCGTGCAGTTCTCCATGGACTACGAGGAAAGTACTTTTGGGAACTATCAGGGGGAATACGGCGGGACTCTCGGCTTTACCCTCACGCAACCGGTCCTGCGCGGTTTCGGTCGTGGCGTCAACCGAATACGGATTCGGGCAGGTGAAAACCTGAGAAAAATTTCCGAAGCCCGCGCGAAATTAACGGTTTTAGACAAGATGGCGGAAACCATCAAGGCCTATTGGGACCTTGTCGGCGCCACCGAGGCGGCGCGCGTCTATGAGGAAGCCTTACGCAACGCCGAACGCTTGTTGAAACTCAGTGAAATCCGGCGTGACATCGGCACTTCCGCCGACATCGATGTCTTGCAGGCGAAAGCCGGTGTTGCCATGCGCCAGTCGGAACTGATCCAGGCCAATGCCCGTATTGCCGATGTGGGTGATGCCCTGAAACTGCTTCTGAATTTAAAAGAAGGGGACCGGTTTTCAAAAATACGGCTGATGCCGCTGGACAGGCCCAATCCAGATGCCTCCGCCGTGTTCGACACGGACAGTTACGACCAAAGCCTGGATGTCAGCGTGGAACGCGCGCTGGCGATGCGACCTGAAAACGAAATGACGGACTTGGAAATTGCCAACGCCTTGATGGAAGAGGAAAAAGCAAAAAATGACCGTCTCCCGCAATTGGATTTTATCGGCGCATACGCCCAGGGCGGCAGGGATATCAAGATGGGCAAAACGCTCACGGGCATTATCGAAGGACAAGACTCTGCTCTCACAGTGGGAGTTCAAGCTTCTGTGCCGATTGGCAACCGCGCCGCCCGAGGTGCCCATCAACGGGCCAGGCTGAATATCCGCCAGGCGGAGGAACGGCGCAAGCAGGCTCAGATGGCCATGATGATGCGGGTTCATTTTGCCGCCCGAAGCGTCATGACAAGCAAAGTTCTGTTGGAAAGCACCCACCAGACGGTGCGCCTTCAGGAGGCTAACGTAAATGCCGAAGAGCGCAGGCTCCAAATTGGGATCACGACAAGTTACCAGGTCCTGCGCGTACAGGAAGACTTGACCGCAGCCCAGGCGCAGGAATTGCAGGCCCGCATCGCCTTTGAAAAGGCCCTCGTAGAACTGCAACTCGCGGAAGGTTCCCTTCTCGATAACTTCGGCATTACCTACACAGCAGGCATTGTGGAATCACCGGGCTCCCCTGCCGTGCATACAGCGGCCACCGAAAAACTGGGTTCCTGATACCCATCATTTCAGGTATCACCCTGTTCCTTGCACCATCGCGCCTTTATCTTTCCGTGTTTCTGTTTTCATCCTGTCCCACACTCAATGCATCAGGGGGCGTATCCGGGCTTATAGACCACATTGGATACCACTAATCATCAGCATGTACGCTCCTGTATCAACGGGCATGACCGAATCCATCATCAGATAAGTATTCATTGAAATACGCATTGGTGTTTATCAGAAGCCATTTTATTGTTTTATTATGCTATACACGCCGCACATAAATATTTAAAATGAAATATTATATTGACTTTTACGTGAAATGCTGTATAATAATTCTTGAAAATACCTAGGGTTGCCCTATAGGAGGTGCGGATATGCTTTACCCATACACGGAGCAGAATACCCTGAAGCAACGAGAAGAAACAGGGGGAGCAGCCGAGCCTCCCCAACAGTGGTATAAAGTGGTCGCCCATACACAGAAAGGTTCAATTTACCACGGATTATGCACCTCGTTTGAGCGAGAGGCGAATGAGCTTGAGATATTCCTTCACGACAAAAAGGGAAAGCCAATCAACAAGCGCAAGGTGATTCCTTTCGAGAAACTAAAGGCCCTTTTCCTAATCAAGCAATTTGAGGACTACCCGGTTGCCGAACCGGCCAATATCCCGGCGCCACCGCCAAATGCCCCCCTGGCGGTGGAGTTTCATGATGGTGAAATAATCGTTGCCCGGCCAATGGATACGGACTGGAAAAACGCAAAACGGCTCTTGCTCCGCCCCGAGGATTCCAGCACCAATAAT
Source organism: Candidatus Hydrogenedentota bacterium (assembly GCA_022706235.1). Classification (GTDB taxonomy): domain Bacteria; phylum Hydrogenedentota; class Hydrogenedentia; order Hydrogenedentales; family CAITNO01; genus JAAYBJ01. Next base: position 32,755 of record JAKJCY010000006.1, read on the forward strand.
CTGCTTCTGTTTGCAGAACGCACCGCCATCAAGTCCGTTTCAAGTCTTGAGGTGTATAAGCAGGAGCAGGCGCAGGCGTTTAACGCATTCGTCCGAAGCCATTTCAAGCCCGGAATGTCCCGCGAAGAATGCCTTGGCGATTACTACTTCTCCAGGATGGATTATTGGCACGCTGCGGACTTTTACAGCATTGCCCTTGATCACGCATCTTCAAATGCCCGCGTAAAAAACAAATTGTGTGTTTCCAAATACAATATTGGCATGCACCACATAAAAAACAAAGACTACTCGCAGGCGCTTCAATACATGGAACTGGTGCTGGAATTGGATCCTGACAATACATGGGCGAGGGAAAAGGCAAATAAATTGCAGGAACACCTGCGCATGCAGGCGGAGATTAAGGCCGCGAAGCATCAGGCGCCCGTCATCAAAGATTCCTCGCTGATGGAACGGTTTATTGAAGGCCATTGGGTGAAACACCGGCAGCATTTTATATTGACAGGGCCGGCCCATGCCGGCAAAACACGTCTCGCTTGTTCCATCGGGGCCAAGGCGACCAAGTATTCGATGAACGTGATGTATTACCGGGTCCCGCAACTGATTGAAAGAATACTGTCCCAAAAAAAGGATGGCGGGGATATCCAGATACTGCGCGCGCTGGAAAAGACGGATTTTCTGATTCTGGATGATTGGAAAATAGAGATTTTTCCGGATGAGGAGCGGGAAGAGTTCCTTGAGATTATCGCGGACCGCTACAAACGCCAAGCCACCCTCATTATTGCCGAATTGCCCGACAACCAGTGGCATCAAATCTTCGGGACAAGCACGGCCACGAACCCCAAACTAAACCAAGTGCTTTATGACGCCCTCAAAGTCCATCTCGATAAGCACGGCGGATGACCCGGGCTACACTTCTACAACAATGGTTCCCCGTCCGTTCATCCTCCTCCCGCCGGGGTCTCCCCCCCCATGTACTGTCTGAACCGGTATGACATAGCGCTGTACATTCTGAAGACCGAAGTGTCGCCATCAGAAGGAAAAAGTGTTTACAAAAGCCATGGACCAGGCCTTTCTGGACCGGTACATTCGTGATGCTCTTGTTTGGGCTTGTCCGTCCCGGGGGTTCTTATCAAATAGTGAAATGAGGGGGGAGGATTGTATACTATAATTCGGGAAAAGGTTGCGGAAATCTCCCCCCTCGTGTTTGGTTTGGTTTCTCTCATAAAAGCGCAGGAGTCTTCCGGGATTAATGCCATACGTATTTATTGGCTTTTCCGTGCCTGACATGCCGTACCCGAACATTAAGGACGGTTAGGTTCCGGACACTACATACTGACCCGGCCGTAATTTTGTACTTTGAAAAAAAAGGCTTCAACCAATTATTGCTATAGCTTCGGATGGTTTTGGCCTGATAACAACGCTTTGCATATATGCTAAAATATGTATCAGGTTCTTGTCTGGAGGTATCACTTCAACAAATTGAACGATGAGCTGCAGGGCATTCCCCCGCCTCCATCCAATATTAAAAAACGTGCCCCGTTGTGGCGAAGGATTCGTGGGAAGCCATTGCTGCTCCCTGCACACAACCAGGACCTCTTAACCGCTGGAGAAAATCGGATGCTTAATCGTGAACGTATGAGTGCGGCCCTTGAAGACCGCGGTATGGTATGGGATTTTATAATCATCGGCGGCGGCGCTACCGGCGTTGGCGTGGCCATAGACGCGGCTTCGCGCGGCTACAAGACACTCCTGCTGGAGGCCCATGACTTCGGAAAGGGCACCTCCAGCCGCAGCACGAAGCTGGTCCATGGCGGGGTACGCTACCTGCAGCAGGGCAATGTCTCCCTGGTCCTCGACGCCCTTAAGGAACGCGGCCTGATGCGGCAAAACGCCCCGCACCTGGTTCATGATCTTGCGTTCATTGTCCCCAATTACAGTTGGTGGGAAGCCCCTTTTTATGGTATTGGCCTCAGGGTATATGATTTTCTCGCCGGGAAACACGGGTTTGGTCCTTCCCGTAATCTATCCCGCGAAAAAACGCAGGAACTCATCCCCACGATAGAAACGGAGGGACTTCGCGGCGGCGTCATTTATTATGATGGACAATTTGACGACACACGCCTGCTCATCAACATGGCGCAGACGGCGGAAACGCATGGCGCAACGCTTCTAAATTACGTGGAAGTCACCCAGCTTATCAAGGAAAATGAGTTGGTCCGCGGCGTCATCGCGGTTGACCGGGAAACGGGCGCGGAATATAAACTGAAAGGCCGGGTAGTGGTAAGCGCCACGGGTGCGTTCACGGACGCAATCCGGCGCATGGACAACCCGGAGAACGATTCCATCATCAGCCCCAGCCAGGGCGTCCACATCATTTTGGACAAGTCGTTTCTGCCGGGCGACACGGCGGTTCTGGTGCCTCACACCAGTGACGGCCGCGTGCTCTTCGCCATACCCTGGCATGGCCACACGCTTGTGGGCACCACGGATACGCCTATCGATGCCGTGTCGCTGGAACCGCGCGCGCTTCAGGAAGAATTGGACTTCCTGCTCTCCCATACGGCCCGGTACTTGAGCAAAGACCCCGCCGACAGCGATGTGCTCAGCCTGTTTACGGGCATCCGCCCCCTGGTCGCGGTTCAGGGGGAAAGCAAGACCGCTTCCCTGTCGCGCGATCATACGCTGCATATATCCGGATCCGGGCTTGTAACCATCACCGGCGGCAAGTGGACCACCTATAGAAAGATGGCGGAAGACACGGTAGATCAAGCCGCTACAGTCGCCGAATTGGACAGCGTTCCCTGCGTGACCAGAGACCTTCCCATTCACGGCGCGACAAAAGAGGAACACGCCGCCGCGAACCTTGCCCTATACGGGTCGGATGCCGGATCTGTTGAAAGTCTCCTGCGGGAAAACAATGTCTGGACGGCACTGCTTCATCCCCAACTGGACATTCAGGCGGGAGAAGTCATCTGGTCGGTACGTGAAGAAATGGCCCGGACGGTTGAAGATTTTCTGGGGCGGCGTTCGCGCGCACTGTTCCTGAATGCCCGCGCCGCCGTTGAGATGGCGCCCCGGGTTGCCGCGCTGATGGCCGCGGAACTGGGGAAGAACCCCGAATGGCAGGAGGAGCAGATACGGCAGGTAACCGACTTGGCGGAGCAGTTTTTCATAATGCGGAAATGAGGACGCCGATCGATCCGGTATCCTTTTGTGGACAGCATGGATTGTTTCTATGGACTTATGCTTTTGAATGGACGTTCTGAACAAATAGCGACGACTTGAAGGGAAAATACGATGCACATTCCTGAACAGGGACGCAGCAAAGCGGAAATCATGAAACAACTTGAATCCTACAAGGCCGGCGACCTTCCGTACCACTCCGGAAGAATCATGGCCTATGTCTATGATCCCGGCGAAGAAGTTCTGGATACCGCCCGTGAGGCCTACATGAACTACCTCTGTGAAAGCGGTTTGGACTTCACAACCTTTCCCAGTGTGATGCGCATAGAAAAAGAAGTGGTGCGCATGATCATCAACCTGCTGCGGGGCGATGCCGAAGTCGTCGGCAACATGACCTCCGGCGGCACAGAGAGTATTTTGCTGGCCATGAAGACCGCCCGGGATTGGGCGCGGGTAAACCGGCCCGAGATCAAAAGCCCGGAAATGATACTGTCCTATACCGCCCATCCGGCGTTTCACAAGGCTTGCACCTATTTTGGCATCAAGCCGGTACTGGTCGGCTTTGACCGGGAGACGTTCCAGGCCGATGTCGCGGCCATGCGTGCCGCCATCACGGACAATACCCTGATACTTGTGGGATCCGCTCCGGGATATGCACAGGGCGTTATCGACCCCATCACGGATATCGCAGTGCTTGCACAGGAAAAGGGGTTATGGTGTCACGTCGATGCCTGTGTCGGGGGATTGCACCTTTCCATGATGCGCAAGATGGGATACCCGGTGCCCGATTTTGATTTCACCATTCCCGGCGTGACCAGCATCTCCACGGACATGCACAAGTACGGTTACGCGCCCAAGAACGCCTCCGTCATCATGTACCGCAACCGGCAGTTCCGGAAATTTCAATTTTTTGCGTGTCTGCAAACGACCTCCTATGCCTTGATTAACCCCACCATTACCAGCAGCAAAACGGCGGGTCCCATGGCCGGCGCATGGGCCACGTTAAACAAACTGGGGGAAGATGGTTATCGAAAAATTGTAGCCGCGACCCAGGACGAAACATCCAAACTTGTAGGGGGAATCAGGGCCATAGACGGTCTGCGCGTTTTGGGAAAACCCGACATGTGCCTTTTTTCATTCACCTCGGAGACCATCAACCTGTTCCAGTTGGCCGAAGCCATGAGCCGGCGCGATTGGTATCTGCAACCCCAGTTTTCCACCCCGTTCTCTCCCTACAACCTGCACATCACCGTTAATCAGTCGTCCGTCGGCTTCGCGGACGCACTGCTTGCCGATTTGCGGACTGCAGTTGAGGAGATAAAGAACAGTGCGGACCAGCTGGATGTCGAAGTCGTCCGCAAGCAGGTTTCTGAACTCATCTCGCAGGACCCGGAACATGCCCGTGATAACATTCTCGCCCTCGGTGGAGTATCAGGCGAGGGACTTCCCGAATCCATGGTCATGATAAATACCGTACTGGAGTGCCTGCCCTATTCCATTGCGGAGGAGCTCCTGACTGAATATTTAAACGGCCTCTATCAATAGACCAAGGAAGCGCTATTCTTATTGTATGCAGCGGTACACGTTGCATCCCCCGGGCGACGGTATGCAGGGATACAGGAAAATATGGTATTTCCGAGTGGCTAAAGTGTTTGTTTTTTCTCCCTCTGTCGAAAACTTAAAACGCCAAACCGCTGCATTCCATTTCTTTATTAACAAGCCATAAACCAAACAGAAGGCCGGAACCTGGGACCATCTTTCATGCTCTTTTCGGTACATGCTGGATTCTATTCTTTCCCGAATTGAAGGAAATCCCCCCCCCAGGCGGTGCGCCCAGTTGGCGCCGGTTCAATCGCCGTACTGCCGGCTATGGCCGATGTCATAGAGAAGGCGCATCTGGCTCTGATAATTCAGACGCAAATAGTTCCAAAGGAAAAGGGTCAGATGTCGCGAGGCGGCCAAGCTCAGGTGCTCAAATATGACGACCAATCCATAGAGGTCCTGCCCAAAGAAATCCGAACAAACAGGGGTGTTTGAAACGCGTATCACCTTGCCGCCAACTTCATGTTCCGGGAATCCCGGCAAGTTCAGGCGAAGTACGACCGCCGTTTCAAGCGGATAAGGGTATTCGGAGGCCAACCGCGTGGAAATCAGGCTCAAATCAAAGAAGACAGCGCTTCTGAAATGACGGTCGGCCTGACCGCGTATGGCGGTCTTTGACACGTAGGGAATTCGAAACCCCCGCCTGCGCTTGTTCACCTTGTTACCGGGATTCCTCTGCAGGAGCAAATAGGGATGCTTGCCTCCCCCACTGTCCCTCACCTGCAGATAATAGATTTTCCGTATGGCGCCACCCTCCGTCTTGACTTCTATTTCTTCTCCTGCGACAGGCCGCACATGTCCCGCATAGGTGACCTGGAGAACGCCATCGTTAAAGATGGTTTTTACCCGCGAGTGGGCGGCAAAGATTCGCGGTGCCGTCAATAGCAAGCGATCCCCGGTTTTCAATACGGCAGGATTACGTTGTGAGAACCTGTCAGGCATTCGCGGCACCCCTGGACCTTGGATTGCGTTCACAGAAGATTCTTGGCAATAAGTGCGACAACGGACAAACGGAAAGCTTCTTGCTCTTAGGAAAGCATGCATATCAACAGCGTTGACAGGCACTGAACTTCCCTGCAATCAATGTAACATGATGCTCCGAGGAATATCCATAAAAAGCCCCCCCTTTCCCCGGCATTATTTTTTAAATAATCTCTTCTTCCCGCACGGTCTCATTTTTTTTCCGGGAAGCGCAGGAACGATAGACTCACTGAATCAGGACGCTGACCCTCCTCCTTATTTTAACGTGAAACCTGGGAACCCTCAAGTGCAATATTTGCCGACGACTGGTTGTAAAACGTGATAAAACGATACGTTTTCCACAATGTTTCAACAACCCTCATAAAGAAGGCTTTCTTGAGAAAAAGGCCGTAAGAAATATCGTAAACGCTTATTTATAAAACAGTTAGGTGGACAATGAAAGTGAACCAGCCAGCTATAACAATTGCCTTTTTGGCCTAAGACTAAAGTTATACACATGAAAGAGTTAGGCGATTAAGGCCATTTCGCTGACAAATAATTATGAGTTCAGTTTCTTACCACGAGGAGCGCTATGTACTGGTTTAGTTCAAGAATTCAAAACAACGCGCCTCTTCTTCCGGGCGAAGTCCCTGATGAAGCGTAGATACCTTATCATCCCGAAAAGGAACACCGCCAAGCCTATATGGACCATGAAGAAAAAAGGAGTCTGGCACATGCCGATGAAACAGCACCTCTCCGTGAAGCGGTCCGAAGCCTCTTGGCGCCTGATTTGAGGAACAAAACAAATGATACAGAGTGATGGACTTTTATACTTCCTGAGACGGCAAAAACCGTGCCCCCAAGGCTTCCTCCAGCGGACTGGCGCCTTCCGAACAGAAACCACGATAATTGTGATACCGCCAGCCTTCCGCAGCCTTAAAATGACGGGACAGTCGGCCGACTTCGAGGCTCATGTCCTGCATTGACTGAACATAACTGTCCATTCGCTGGCTTGTATCCAGCCAATTCCTTTGACTTTCATGGCAGGACAGCGCCCGGGTTTTGGTATCCATCACACCGGTAATATCTACAAAGCAATCCGCTTCTACCCTGCGCCCCCGGGTATCGCACAAGCCGTAGGGCAAACATTGGTACAGGACCGCATCTTTGTTATAAACAGGGCGGTCCGGGTCTGTAACGAAATTTGGCATTCCCCGGGAAAATACCGCCGTAACCGTAAGGCGGGCCGCAATGGTATGGTCTTCCATATATTCATCCGGGGAATGGGTCAGCACGATGTCCGGCTGAACCTCTCGAACAACAGCCGCCACCTTGCGCAGCAAGGGTACGGAATAGGTCACTTCCAGATCATCTACCACAGGCGCATAAAACCGTGCCTTCAATTGTTCAGCGGCCGCTTTCGCCTCCTTGAGGCGGGTGCGGACCAGTTCATCTTTGCCTATTAACATGCTGCCACAACTTCCGGAAGCCACTACAAAAATGTGAGGCTCATACCCGGCTTCAGCCAATACGAGCAGCGTGCCCGCCATCATGAATTCCACATCATCGGGATGCGCCCCGACAGCCAATACTGTTTTCGTCATTCTCTTTACTCCCGGGAATTCTCCAACTAACGCGGGCACTACCCGCAACCCAGAAAGAAAATATTCAGAGTATGTTGTTCACACTTTAGTGTGCGTGTTAACACAAGTACCTCCAATAACATAGCACGCTAAAGCGTGAACAACGTACTTCACTTCTTGTTTTTGTTGATAGAAAATTTTTCATAAGGCGCTGATAAGGCTTGCTTTCGTCCATACTATACCCCAACGCAAGTATTACCCACAAGCCGGCAGGCGCCTTTCCTGACCGGCCCCGCCTTAAAACCCACACACCCTCTTCGATTTATACATTATGTACCCCGCAAGAAGGTGTTGTATTTGAATAGGATACGGTATCCCCATTTTCGACTGAAAATCCTCTTACGGTCTTCCGTCCGCTCCCCCCGGCAGCACCTGGACCGTACCAAGCAGGTTGATACCGTACAGGCCCTCATCTGATGTCCAGAAGGGCACGTTTGCATTGGCGACACGCACGGCATATTCGGGACGCAGCCGCAGGCCCTCCGAAGCGTCCGGCAGCCAGAGGCCGATGGAATACCAGCCCGGGGCCAGATTCTCAGGGATAACGGTCCCGCAAGTAAGGGTATGGCGCAGCGCCGCATAGGTAGCGTCCCCGGGTTGATGGGGATACCACCGGCGGACGTCCACTCCAGGCAGTTCAAAAGTATGCACCGCGCCCCGGGAGCTAATCAACGCGATTAGAACGGGCCTGGGATTTATCAGTGTGGCAAAACCCCGGTTAATCAGGACAAGCTCCAATTGCAGGGGACTGCCCGCCCGCGGCGTTGCTGCATAAGACGCGCGCTGCAGTTCCAGCCGGTACCCCAAATGGTCCCGAATATAGTCAAACTGTGTGCGCGGCACCGGGGCGCCGTCCAGGTCCTGGAAATAGCCGTCGGAGACAGGCAACCGGGCCTCTTCCGCCTGTTCCCGTGTCAGGAAGGTCTTCATCCAGATATCCATGCCATACGTGGCGCCTTCCCGTTCGGAGTAACTGTGGGCAAGACTGAAACTGGTATAGTGGTGCAGCCGCATCCGGACGGCAGCCTGAAACCCGTCCACCCGCCCGCTGATGTCCGACCAGAACAACTCGCCGTCCACGGGTACAAACAGAGATTCAGTGGTCATGTAGTCGAATTCCGGGTTGCCGGGACTGGAGAACAGGGGCGCTTCCGTCCAGGTGCCGCCGCAGGTGTTGCCCGCGAGGAATCCGTCATTATGAAACCCGATGCGGGCTGCGGGAATACCGGAGAAGGCCGTTTCCGGGTTGATAACCTGGTAGGCGTTGAGCAGGGGCGATTCCAGTATCCAGCGTTTGTATTTGGGGACACGCACCTGGGTCATCCGGTCCGGGGGCAGGATTTCAAGCAGTTTGGCCATGATGGCGGCCAGGTTCGCATGATCCTGTTCGAGATGTTGCGCGGAACTGTGCCATTCTCCCCAGGCGCCCACAAAACCCGCCTGCAGCACATAAATCACGTCTTTGTTCTTCTCCAGTACCGGCGCGAGCTGCGCCATGTGCCCGAGGAGGGTTTCCAGGGCCGGCCCTTCCGCCTGGTTCATTTCTTTTTCATAGGCAAACCGAAGCAGCGCCTTAAGCCCCCTGGCCCGGAGGGCATCCAGGCTGCGCTGGAGCAGGGTAAGTTTCTCTTCCAAAACCGGTTGCGCCATAAATTTATCCAGGTAACAATAGGCCTGGACCAGGGTCAGGCCAAAAGGCGCATACCGTTCTGCGTCCATAATCCACCAGTCATCGCTGTAAGCGGGGGTAAGACGCCCGACCAGGTGATGCGCCGGCCCCCACACATCCTGGGCGCCTTCCGGTTCCGCGATAATCGTTTCAATACGCAGCCCCCGCTCCGGATTAAGAAGACCGCTGCGGCCGTTGGGATCGGAAAGACTGATGCCGCGGTATTCGATTGTTGTGAGGGCGTCCTCCGCCCGGGCATTCAGGACAAAACACGCTGCCGCCGTTAACAGTATTAGGCCAACATACGGCGTTGTTTGTTTGTGTTTGACAAGCTGCATTGAAGTCATCCCTTTCTTTTCCCGGTACTCTTGTACGATTGATCCTTCAGACCGTGTCGGACTCGGTCAGACAATAAAACGTTTACTATTTATGGCAACGATGTTGTCTCTTTTTGACGGGAACCGGTAATTTCAGAAAGTAAAGGGGCTTTAAGGCGGATTTCATTGTTCGAAAAGTCAACCGTGAAAAATTTCGCCCGCTCTTTGGGCTTGCCGTTCGGCTGATGGAGCGAAAGGACCTGCGTTCCCTCAAAAGATTGGAACAGCATGGCGTGTCCGCCGTCCTTCTCAAAAATGGTAGATGAGGAGACTGCCCAGGGGCCAATGATTTTCCCGGAAGCGCTTCTCGCAATGGCGGTCATATACTGGCGGTCCTTTCCAAAGGAGGACCATAGCATCAGCAGACTGCCATCTTGATTTCTGTGCAACCAAGGGCCGTCGGTGATAAGACCTTTCCGGTTTCCAAACTCGGCGCCGTTTACCCAAACCGCTGCGGAGGCGTGGAACAGGGTTGCCGGCGCTCCTTCGGACCGGGCCAGGTCCTCCGACAACCGAATGGCGCAAATCGCCCCGTCCCCGATTTGTTCCCATTCATGGCAGAATACCATCCACGGCTGCGCTTCATCATCAATAAACAGAGTGCCGTCGAGAGCCGCCCAATCCGGCGGAGTCACAGGGCCTTCCGAATGGGGTAGAAAGGGCCCTTCCGGGCTGTCGGCGACAAGAATAGCCGTACCGCGATACCCATCGCTCTTCGGCGAAAAGGTGGCAAACATGTAGTAGCGCCCCTTGTAAGGATGCACTTTCGGCGCCCAGAAGTCCTTTTGGCCCCAATAGTCCTTATCAGACCGGAACACGGAAAAGGGGCCCTCCCAGTGTTTCAGGTCCCGGCTCTTATAGGCGTCAAAACCTGGTTCACCCAGGGGCCACCCGGTTCCGTACAGATAATAAACGCCTGTTTCTTTGACGGGAAGGACAAAGGGATCGCGGATGCGAATCTCATCCAAGGTTTCAAGCGCAGGTGCAGGGACGGGTTCCGCTGCGAAGATAAGCATAAGAAATATCCACATGGTTATCATCCTTTTAGTTTTAAATATAGACTTGGATTTCTGTTCTCGAGTTTTCAGACGGGCATGTTCCGCTTCCGTGAGAAGTTGTAATTATAACCCGTCCGCGATAAAATGAAGTCTTCAGCATACGCAGTCGCCTGGGATATCTTGTGCGGTAAGGACATACACAGGACCTTTTTCAGCATGATATCACTTCCAGACCTGCTTTTTTAGAAATGCAACTGTTCACGTCATGGAGGCGATTAATGAAACCACTGCTTTTAACGACTCTATATCTTTGCTCAACGCTGGCTTATGGAAACACCCCCGAGACCGTGTGGACCTACGCGCCGCCGTCGGGGTACGTGGATGCTTCGCCGGGGGTGGCGGACCTGAACGGTGACGGGCACCCGGATCTGGTGATTGGTACCACGGCCGGCATGATCATCGCCCTGAGCTCGGACGCGCAGGAACTCTGGCGGCAGGAGATGCGCGGGCCAATGAGTGTGTCGCCCAGCATTGGTGACCTTACAGGCCAGGAGGGGCTCGAAGTGCTGGTGATGAACCGGCAGGGTCAGCTGCGCTGTCTTGCCGGGAATACCGGAGACCTGGTCTGGGAGACGAGTATCCCGGGACGGTTGCAGTGGGGCGAAACCGTACTTGCACTGGGGGATATTAACGGCGACGGCGCCCTGGAAATCGTGACCGGTGACCAGGACGGCGTGGTGGTCTGCCTGAACGGCGCGGGGGAACTGGTGTGGCAGTACCAAGGGCAGCATGGCATCACGCAGGCGCCAGCCCTGGCCGATCTGACCGGTGACGGCATGATGGAGGTGCTCGTCGGCGGCAATCTGATACCGCTGGTTTGTCTGTCCCATGAGGGGAAGGAACTCTGGAAACTCGACGAAGGCATCGGCGGCAATCCATTGGTATACGACATCAACAAGGACGGAACCCCGGAAATTCTCATCGGCGCGGGGGTTAACCTCACCGTACTGGATGCGAAAGGAGCGGTGGACTGGACCTACCAGATGCAGCGCGAAATGGACGGCGCGCTGACCGTCGCGGATGCCAACGAAGACGGCGAGATGGAAATCTACGTCGTAGACCTCGCCGGTAAGATGGTGTGCCTGTCATCTGCCGGTCAGTTACGCTGGGAAGCGGACGTGGAGGAGCGGGTCCGTCGTTCCCCGTCCGTGGGCGATGTGGACGGCGACGGCCTCCAGGAAATTCTGGTGGCCGGGTACAGCAACACCGTGCACGTGTTTGAACCGGACGGCCGGCTTGAGGCGGGCATATCCGCTCCGGGCGGCATCAACAGCACGGCCACGCTCCTCCCCCTTATGGACGGTACGCCGGGCATCCTGCTGACGCCTTCCAATGATGCCATGCGCATGTTCCGTTTTCCCGGCGCAAAATCTGATGCCGTGCTGCTCTGGCCGGAATACCAATACGACTCCCGACGCAACGGGTATGTGCCTGCTGAAGCAGAGGAGTCCCAGGTGTGGTTGCTCATGGATTTCGGTAGACGTTATGTTGGAACAAACGCGGCCTTAGCGCTCGTAGAGAATCCTGAGTGCCGGGAGCTGGAAGTCAGCCTCGAAGCGGTGCGGGACGGCGGGGCGCCCTCCACGGCGACAATCACATCAAAGGAAACGAAGATAATACTCCGTTTGTCGTACACCATCCCCACCAACCAGGCTATCAATCTCATGTTGAGTTGCGTCGTAAAAGAAGGGGATCGCGTTCTTGCACGGCGTAAAGAAACCAATTATGTGATACCATTTTTAACGGAACTTAGAGATGCCGAGATGAACTTGGATGCGGCAGACCGTCGGATTGAACAATTGAAAGACCGGTCAGGTCTCGAAGAGCGGGCTTGTTTCCTAAGAGCAAAACTGGAAAAATTAAGACCGCTTATCCTGAAGGCAGGCACCATGCCCGAGGAAGCCGGTATAGCTGTTCGTAATGCACTTCAGGAATTCCTTCCGAAATTGGAAACGCTCGCCAACACGGCCATGCATGCCGCAGAAGCTGCAGAAACCGGCAGTACGATATTTGCACGCGCCGCCAATCCCTGGGCGCCTTTCGGGGGACTTGAAGAATTGACAGAAGGGCGAGGGGATCAAGCCGCGCTCGCCGTGGAGGCCTTCAGCGGAGAAACAGAGTCGGCCGCGCTGAATCTCTTCAACCTGGGCAGTCGGGACCGCACCTTCCGGGTAACCTTGGAAGGCCTGAAACAGGGAGATACGGAGGTTCCCGCGCGGGATCTGATCACACTGCACGAAGTCGTGGCGGTACCGACGGAAATGCGGGATTTTTCAGAAGACGCCATTCCCTTGTTAAATAGTGCAAACCTTATACAGGTAAGCACCTGGGATGCACGCCAGCTGTGGCTGAACATTTCCACCGAAGGCCTGGCGCCGGGCGAATGGACCGGCAGCGTACAGCTGCGCAGCCTCGACATCGAACCTGTATCCATTAGCACGGATATTAAGTTGACGGTATGGGCACCAAAGCTGCCGGAAACGCAACCCCTCTCCCTGTGCCACTGGGGCTATGTGCATTCTTCTGTGCTCAAAGACTACCCGGAAGCGGCCCTGGCGGACCAGGTGCACAACGGCACCAATGTCTTTGTAGGCCTGTTCTACCCCCGCTCCGAATACAACGAGCAGGGCGAACTGACCGGCGCTCCGGATTTCACCGATCATGACGCCTATGTCAAGCAGCACGCGCCTCACGGCACGATCCTGTTCTGCGGCTACCAGGGCGCACTCAAAGGCCCGGGCGGCCAGGAGTCGGAAGCCTATGCCAAGGCCCATGTTGCCTGGCTGCGCGCCTGGGTGGCGCACCTCAAGGAACTTGGCGTGAGTTATGACGGGTTTGCCCTGTATCCCGTGGACGAGCCCGGCCTGAGCGACGGGCTGGTGGAACTTTACCTGCGCATGGCGAAATTGGCGCGCGAAGCAGACCCGAATATTCAAATGTACACCGATCCCGTCGGCCGGATCACGGAAGACGAGTTAAGGGATATGTTACCGTATGTGGACATCTGGTGCCCGAACCGGAGAGGGCTGATTCTTGACAAGACCAACACCGCCAAACTGGACATTATCAAGAATTCCGGTGCCACGGTATGGACCTACGAATGCGACAGTAACGCCAAGCACCAGTCGCCGCTTGGCTACTACCGCGCCCAGGCATGGCTGGCCTGGCATCACGGCATGACCGGCATCGGGTTCTGGTCCTACTGCACCTCGCAGGATGACCCCTGGTTCCTGCCCACGCTGCGACACGACTATCTGATGGTCTATCCCGGCGACGGCGTCGTCTCCAGCAAACGCTGGGAGGCGGTGCGCGACGGCATCGAGGATTATTCCATGCTGACCGTGCTGCGGGATATCGTAAATCAGCCGCCGGCAACGGCAACGCCCGAAGACCTCGAAGCGGCCCGGGCACTGCTCGGCGCGGAAGCCGATGCCGTGGCCCTGTTCTGCGGCCTGGACGACGATGATACGCTTCCCGGTGCCGACGGGCTGCCCGGCGTGCGCCGGATCACCGACAAGCGCTGGGAAACGATCCTGACGGTGCGCCGGGAACTCGCGGGGGTGCTGACGCGGCTGCAGGAGTGATTGCGGGGTTTGTTAGTAGGACGTGTAGGACCGGTAGGACGTGTAGGACAGCGGGCAGAAAACTGTCCGGGAATTTCTTCCGATCCTACACGTCCTACTCCCCCCAACAAGACCTACCTCTCAGGGCACAATCCGCAACTCCGCCCAGACCAGCTGCTGTTCGGGAGAATCTGGCGCGCAGGACACGGTAACGGTGTTATACCCGTCTTTCACAGCGGACAGGGGACATTCAAACACCAACGCCCGCACGGCACCCGGAAATCCGCTGACCGCTTTCAGGTCGGGTAGTGGTATGCAAGAAACACCGTTCAAGGAAACCTGCAATACAGCTTCGGCGGCATCCGTTTTATCCGCGAGGGCAACGACAAAGGTGACGCTTCCCTCTTTCGGCGCCGGTCCGATGTGTAGTGTAAATTCAGGACTGGCGGCCGGGTTGGCGGGCAACACCGCGCCACTGGACATGCCCGGCGCCACTGTGTCCCGGTACGTGACGGGGTGGCGGCGCGGCAATCGGGTTACCGTGTCCAGATCCAGGCCTTGTTCAAGCAGGGCGCGATAGGCCGACTCCCCGCCTGCCATGGGCGCCGGGTCCATGTAGTTGAACGTGTAAATCTGGTCCGCGCCCCGGTGCAGGCACGAGGCGGCAAAACCGCGCACGGATTCCATGTCGTTGAGGGTTTGTCCGGCGGCCGGATAGGCGCGCAGCAGGATTTCAATCCCGGCCGCCAGCACGACGGAGGCATCCTTCCCGTCATCCCCCTCCTTGATTTGCTTGCGCCAGTCTTCGATAGGGATGTCAAAATCAGCCGTGGCCCAGAAGGGCGTGGGCACCAACATGTCCACCAGCCCTTCCCGCGCCCAGGTGACGCCGTCCATACCCAGGCCCCGGGCGGATTCCGGCAGGGTGGGCACGCGCGCGCCCAGATGAATGGGGTGCCCCCGTTTCTCAGACCATTCCCGGGTAAGGCCCCGGACCTCGCGCATGAACGCGTTCAAAATGTCGCGGCCTTCCGCCTCCTTGCCCGGCGCGAAATGATAGCCGAACCGCATCCAGTCCAGTTCCAGCCCGTCCGGGTCATACCGTTCCAGCAGTTCCCGGATGAATTTCAAATGGTATTCGCGCACCTCGGGAATGGCGTAGTTGAACGCGCGGTCCGTCCAGCCCGCGCCGCCGGGGATACGCCAGTACTCCGGATGTTCCATCCAGAAGCGGCTGTGGATGTAACTGTCCGGGTCGTCCACATTATGCACGTCGTTCATGCGCATGGAAAGCCAGGGCGATATACCCTTCTCGCGGCAACGGGCAATCCAGACGGCGTACGGGTCAAGCCCGCGTTCGTCCAGCAGTTTTGCGTTGCTCATCCACCGTTTCGCTATCGGCGCCGCATCGTCCTCTTTTACCCGCTGATTAGGCGCCAAATCCCAGATAGCATCCCAGACCTTCGAACGAAAACTGGCCTTCATGGCATTGGGACATAGAAAGAGATGCGAGACATTTGTGTCGACGTACTGGTCCACAAAGGCGTTAAGCCCTTCCAGGGTCATCGCCTCAGGTTCCCTGAACATAAAGAAATGGCTGTCATCTTCATTGATAACAAATCCGGGGGCAGCCGAGTAAGCGAAAGAAGCGCTGAAAAGAAACACGGCGACACACAGGCATACGCCCCAAAAAGAAAGCGATTGCTGATGCATGGTTAAGCCCTTTCTTGGTTAAAGAATTGGAGAGCCTATCTTCACACTACTGCATATCAAAAAGCAAACGTGAATTTATGTATAATAGATTTATGGAAGCGACATCACAACCCATACCCTCCGAATCAGGCATTACGGGGATATCCCGAATGTTTTCCCGGGCAGCGGCACCCTATTGGATTATGTTCGCGATTGCGCTGGGAATACGCATCGTTCATCAGCTGTTGGTGAGCCGGGCGGACTCCATGTACGGGTTTCTGCTTCAGGGGGGTGACAACTATACCTATGACCGCTGGGCGAATGAAATTGCGCAGCAGTTCTGGCTGGGTTGGGATCGCATCCCCTTCTTTCACGGGCCGTTATACCCGTATTTCCTGAGCCTGATTTACCTGCGCTTCGGGCATCACCATGATCCCGCCGCGTGGACACAACGTCTTCTGGGCGCGGTGTCGGTGGTGTTGATTTTTTATCTCGCGCGGCGCATCTTCGGCAAAAAGGCCGGCTGGCTTGCCGGGCTGGCGGCGGCATTGTGCCCGCTTTCACTTTTCTACGAGGGCGAGTTGCTGGTGGAGACGCTGCTGGTGTTTCTGCACCTTTCCACGTTGTGCCTTTTTCTTGAAGCGGCAGCCCGAAAAACGTGGCAATGGTGGGTCTGCTGCGGGTTCATGATGGGCCTCTGCTGTGTGTGCAGGCCGAACGTGATGCTTCTGGTTCCTTTCGCGGCCTGCTGGATGGGCGCGGCCGCCGGCGGGTCCTGGAAGAAACGCGTCCTGTCGGCGCTGGTGTTCGCGGTGGTGGCGATGGCGGTAATGGCGCCCGTGACCGCGCTGAATTATTCCTTTTCCGGGCGTTTCTTTCCGGTGACATACAGCGGCAGTTACAACCTTTATATTGGAAATGCACCGGACGCGATAGGCGTTTTCTTTACACCGCCGTCCATGAAGGTCATTCGGGAAGCGGAACAGAAGGAGGATGTGGACATTCCGTGGCGCGCCTATCTGCTCAAGGAGTGGCGCAAGGATCCCACGCTGCTTCCCAGGAAACTCTGGCTGAAAACAAAATTATTTTGGCAGAGCGGGGAACTGCCCTGCGACGTAAATTTCTATGTGCGCCGTGAATTTTCACCATTATATGCATCTCCGTTCCGCTGGGCGTTTTTGGCGCCGTTGGGACTGGTCGGCCTGGCACTGGCCTTTTTCCGGAATCCGCCCCGGCAACTGACAGACGCCCGGATACTGCTCGCAGCCTATCTGCTGCTGTATGCCTTCAGTGTTATCCTCGTGTTTGTGCCCGGCCGGTTGCGCATGCCGGCGCTGGCGGTGCTAATCATCTTCGCGGGATATGCCCTGGCAACTGTTGTCGAGGGGATGCTTCAGAGCATAAAATCAAGGGGCGTAAGTCCCCTGCTTTATCCGTCCGCGATAGTGTTGGTACTATGGGGAGCGCTGGGTTTTGCGTTGCGCAGCCCCGATGACGCCATGCTCATCCGCTGGAACGATTATTTCAACATGGGCAGCGCCTGCGAGATACAGGGAGATTTTGCGGAAGCGCTGCGGCACTATGAAAAAGCGCGCGCACGCGCTCCTGAACTGGAATCCCTGCAGGAAGTTTGCGATAATTTACGGGAACGCATGGATAAGATGAAGGACATCGGGAAGCGGGGGACATAAGCCGGGTTATCCAGTAGAAGTTCATTATGTTGTCTAAAATCTTTCATAGGATGCAGACACGGGCCGGGGTTTGGATGCCGCGGCTGCTGTTTGTGATTACCGTCGTTTTTTCGGTGTATTACAACCGCACCGTGGTAACGGACTGGATGATGGATGATGCGTTCATCTCGTTCCGGTACGCCGACAACTGGGCGCGGGGGTTTGGGCCGGTGTACAACCCCGGCGAGGCGCCGGTGGAAGGCTATACCAATTTTTTGTGGGTAGCCCTGCTGACCCTCGGCGCGCGTTTGGGCGGCGATATTGTCGTCCTCTCCCGGGTCCTCGGCGCGGCGGCGGGCGTGCTGACCCTGTTGCTCCTGTTTCACGCGCGGCGGTTTGTGCGTGGGCTGGACGGTGATACGCCGATCATGGCGGTGCTTTTTCTGGCGACCTTTTGCATCTTCCATCCCTGGCCGACCAGCGGCATGGAAACAACGCTTTTCGGATTGCTGCTGACCTTTTCCGTGCTGCTGCATTTTTCTACGCTGGAAGGGTCGCCGACGCCCCGCAGACTGGCGACGCTCGGAGCCGTGCTCGCCCTTACCGCCATGACGCGCCCGGAAGGGTTGCTGGCGGCCGGACTGGTGCTGGCGGACCAGGCACTGGAAAGCCTGCGCAGGCGGCGGCTCCAGGTATGTTGGGTGGGTGGGGCGTTTCTTGTAATTTTCCTGCCCTGGTTTATCTGGCGATGGCACTATTACGATTCTTTTCTGCCCAATACGTTTTACGCCAAGGTGGGCGCCACGGCTGCGCAGGTGCGCCGGGGCAAAAAGTATTTCTGGGACCTGTATGCGCCCGCGCGGCCGCTGATACTTCCCGCCGCCGTGGCCGTACTGGCCCCTTGGGTATGGCTGCGCCGGTATGGACGTTATTTTATGCTTCCGCTGTTCCTGGCCGCCTACACGGCTTATATTATCCTCGTGGGTGGCGACGGCCTGCCTGCCTTCCGCTTCTTTGCGCCCCTCGCTGCGCTGTTGTGCCTGCTGGCCGCTGTGGGCGTTCGACGTATTGTCCACTATCGAATCCTTGCCGTGTTGGTCGCGCTGGCCGTCATGGGCCTCAACGTGTACCAGATGTACACGAACCGGGAGACGTATCAGCATGTCCGCCAGGGCGATTATGTCCAGAAGAAGGGAACGCTGGTGGGCAAGTGGTTACGGGAGCGCGCGCCGGCAGATACCATCATCGCCACCAATACGGCCGGTACCATTCCGTATTACTCCAAGTTGCACACGATTGATATGTTGGGGCTGAACGACAGGCACATCGCCCGCAAGGAAATGCCTTACATGGGGCTTGGCTACGCCGGTCATGAAAAGGGGGACGGCGCTTATGTTCTGGGCCACCGCCCGGATATCATCCAGTTTTCCTCGTCAAGCGGCAGTGAACGGCCGTCCGTAGTATTTATCGGGGATAATGAAATCTACAAGGCTTCAACGTTCAAGGAAGAGTACAAACTCGTCCAGCATGAAATGGAGGATGGCAGCCCCTTATTTCTTTATGTGCACAGGGATTCACCTTTTGGTCGTGAGGCCGAAGACATCATGTTTGAGGATTTTGAATCCGGCACGTACAAGGGTTGGGCCATAGAGGGTGACAGCTTCGGCAAAGCGCCTGCCCCGGGCACACTGCCGGGACAACGGATGGTGCAAGGGTATAGGGGCAACTACCTGGCCAACAGCATGCACGGCGGCAACAAGCCGCGCGGCCGCGCCGTTTCAAAGCCCTTTACCATACGGCACAACTATATCAACTTCCTCGCCGGCGGCGGCTATCATCCCGACATAAACTGCATCAATCTGCTTGTGGACGGAATACCTGTTCTGAGCCTGACACCCCGAAGCGGATATATCCTGGTTCCGGAAACCTGGGATGTCTCGCAATGGCTGGACAAAGAAGCCGTGATCGAAATCAAGGACGACACGGACAACGTCCGCGGGTTTATCCTGGTGGATGATATCGTGTTCACCAACAAGAACGCCTCCGTGGAAACAGTGGCACGAACGTACTCCCATCCCCGGTTCGGTATGCTGCCGGGGCTGATGCTGGGCGCCGTTGCCTGGTGCGCGGCAGTCCTCTATCGCAAACGCCCCCTGTCCCTGGCGGAAAGGTTGATTCCCCTGGCCTTGCTGCTCATGGTATTCACCCTGTATCGCACCGGGTGGGTATGCGATGATGCTTATATCTCCATGCGTACGGTTGACAATTTTACCCACGGGTATGGGTTGACTTGGAATATCGGGGAACGGGTACAGGCCTACACGCACCCATTGTGGATGATTTTCATATCCGCCATTTACTATTTCTCTCATGACGCCTTCCTCACTCTTATTATCGTATCCACTGTTGTGACCATGACAGCGCTTGGCATAGCTATTTGGGGCGTCGCGCGTGCCCCCGCTGCAGCGGTAGCCGGTCTCTTCGTATTGATGTTCTCCCGCGCCTTCACGGATTTCTCTACCTCGGGACTGGAAAACCCGATGACCCACCTGCTGCTGGCCTTGTTCATGGTGGTCTACCTGCGCCGGCAATGGACACCAGCCGTGTTAGGACTGCTTACCCTGCTAGCCGCCCTGCTGTCGCTCAACCGGATGGACCTGATACTACTGGTCGCGCCGGCCATGGCCTGGGTCTGGCTCAGCCTGCGTTCCTGGAGAGCATCATGGGCAGTCCTTCTAGGCGGGCTGCCGCTGGTGTTGTGGATGCTGTTTTCGTTGTTCTATTACGGATTTCCTTTTCCTAACACGGCCTACGCAAAACTGGGCGCGGGAGTGGACGCTCTGGCCATGATGCAGCAGTCGCTGAACTACTATTCCCATACCCTGATCAAGGACCCCATAACCTTGTTGGTGATTGTCCTGGGCGCCGGCTGGCCGCTTCTGGCGCGGAACGGTAAGTACGGCGTCCTTTCAATGGGTATCGTGTTATATCTGTTGTATGTCGTCCGCATCGGCGGTGACTTTATGGGTAACCGTTTTTTTGTCGCACCCCTGTTTCTTTCCGTGCTGATATTGATGCGGTATGCCGGCCGCCTGAGAACAATATCGCTGGTACCTGCAACGGCCGTCATCGTGTTGATCAGCTGCTGTGCCCCCTATGTGCCGATTTTATCCGGCCGGGATTTCGGGAACAAATGGGAAAATCCCATCAGCCGGTACGGCATCTGCAACGAACGCCAATACTACTATCACAGCACGGGGCTGCTGCATTGGACGCCGGAACGGTTGATGCCCACCAACGGTTGGGGGGAAAGCATCGTGAAATATGCCATGCTGGATCGTCCCCTGATACACGTCTATGGCATGATTGGGTTCCAAGGGTATTTCGGCGGGCCCAAGGTCATCCTCGTGGACCGACTGGCGCTGAGCGACCCGTTACTGGCGCGCCTTCCTGCCCTATCGGCACAGATGCTGCGCATCGGCCACCTGGAACGTCCTATTCCGGAGGGGTATCTGGAAACCCTGATGACCGGCGAGAACCGGTTGCAGGACAAAAACCTGGCCGCGTATTACGATAAGTTACAATTGGTTACCCGAGGCCCACTGCTCTCCTGGGAACGCCTGAAGACCATTTGGGAAATGAATCTGGGAAAATACGAGCATCTCATTGATAAGCAGTTCTACCGGCGCCAGTTGCCAGACGCCTCCGCGCTTTCTTGAAGAATCCCCATCCCGGTCGATGCAGGCTCCCGGGCCCTTATTCTTCTCCAATGTCTTTAATCCACTCCAGAATATAGCGGCGCATGCATTCGTTTTTAAACACGAACCAGCGTTCCCGGATTTCCGGCATATCATAAAGGGCGTTTTTGAAATTACTGAAAGGTTTGCGCCACTCCAGCGCACGTTCCAGTATGCGCTTATCCTCGCCATCCGGCAAGGACTCCACAAATTCTTCCATGAACCGAAATGAGTCCCGCGACGGTATGGGATCAATCATAATGTAGCGGGACGGATTCTCGTCAATTTGCTCGCGCAGTGCTTCATCGCCATCAATATGATCATACTCCGCCAGCGGCATGACGTTGCCGATTTCCCTGTCGAGATAGTAAATAGCCATGCCGCTATGATCTTCCAGTGCTGCCGTGATTTCTTCCATGTCAAGTTTTGAAGTATCCATATTCCTCCTTATCAGGATCCCATTGTTTTTAAGCGCTCGGCTCAAGGACCAGGCGCCCTTAACAAAAGCAAAGAACTCAAGAGGCGGCCTCAACGTTTCCCGCAATTTGCGCGGCAAGGCCCTGCAGGAACTGTTGCGTCTTCAGGCCGTTCCAGCGGACGGCGCCTGCATGGCGAAATACCGTGCGGCCTCCCGGCGCGATAATGAGCGTCGTTGGCAAACTCGCGCGCTTGAAGTCATCAGGAATATCCTCTCTTCGAATGGTATAAAAAGGCAGTTTAAGCGTTTGAGTGTCAACCCAAGCCCGGACAACCGCGGGGTCTTCAGGCGATACCAAAACAAAGGCGATATTGGGAGTTTCCCGCAGCGCTTCGTAGAGACGTTCTATATGGGGGAACTCCAAACGACAGAAGCCGCACCAGGTCGTCCAAAGGTTAAAAAACAGTACCTTGTCTTTGAATTGCGACATGGGAACGTCATTGCCGTCCAAGTCATACAGGGTATAAGCATAGGGGTCCGTCGGTTCTTCGTCTGCAAGGGGCAGGGCAGGATACTCCAACTCCTCATCGGATGGTAGTTGTACAGGGTCGGGAAACGTAATCAGGTCTGGCCACGCGCCCCTCCAGTCCATGGACAAAAGAGTCGACCAAGGCGCCGCAAAAATCAGATACAGGGCAAGAAAGAGCGTGGCTTGAAATGTGCAAAACCCCCATATGGCACTCACGCCTGCGGGAACCGCTGCTTTCGCAAGCCGCCAAAGGACACAGCAAAGCGCAAAGACCGCCGCCGGCGCCATCACCACGGTAAACACCGTGAGTATTTTGGTGTCATACCAGATTTCCCCGATACTGAGGCTCCGGGAAAAGCCGTCCCCTTTCCCATATAGCAACAACAACGCCCAGAGGGGCACAAGTATCATGATGATAAGCACTGCGAGCAAGGTGCTGTAAAAAGATATGATTCGTCTCATTTCCGGACTCTCTTGTACAAGAATTGATTTATGCCCCAATGGTGCTGCTGAGCGTGAGCATGGGCAGCAGCATGGCGATAACCAGAAATCCGATGATTATTCCCATGATAACGATGAGCAGGGGTTCAAAAAGTGAGGTAAGCGCTTTAACGGCGCGGTCCACCTCGAGGTCGTAGGCGTCGGCAATACGTTTTGCCACCGCTCCGATACGACCGCTTTCTTCGCCTATGGCGAACATGCTAACGACCATGGGAGGAAACAAACGGGCATCGCGCATGGTTTCGCTGAGGCTTTCTCCCTCAGTCACCCCGTTATGCAGTTCGGCCACACTGTCCCGGACCAGTCTGTTGCTCATCGTCTCGGCGGTAATCTTGAGGGAGGTCAGTACCGGCACACCATTATCAAGCAGGGTACCCAGGGTACGAGTAAACTTGGCCATCTCATACTTCACAATGAGGGTGCGCACCGCGGGTATACGCAGAAAGAAGGTGTCAAACTGACGGCGTCCCGGTTCGCTGCGATAATATCGGAACGTCAGGAGTAACACCGCGATAATGCCCAGGATGACGGCCCACCACCAAGTCCCCATGAAATCGCAAACCCGCATGACGATAACGGTCGGCAAGGGCAATTGGGCGTTGAAATCCTCGAAGATTTCCACAAACTTTGGAAATACAAAAGAAACGAGGATAAAAATGGCGGAAGACCCGATAACCAAAAGGAAAGCGGGATAAATCATGGCGGAGATGGCCTTGCCGCGCAGTTCTTCCTCCTGTTCTCCGAAGGTGCAGATGCGCCAGAGGACTTCTTCGAGCATGCCGCCGGTCTCCCCGGCACGCACAAGGCTGGAATACATGGGGGGAAACACCTCGGGATGTTTTTCCATGGCATCGGCGAGACTTGCGCCTTTCTGGACATCATCGCGCAATTGATCCACGATCTTAGCGAGTTTCGGATTTTCCGTCTGGTCTACCAGGGTACGCAAGGCGCGGGTTATCATCATGCCCGATTCGCACAGGTTGGCCAGCTGGCGCAGCATGACGTTGCGGTCCTTGATGCGGATGCGTACCAACGCATCGCGCAGGGTGTCTTTTGAGGATTGCTCGATGTGTTCTTCCACCCGTATGGGGAAAAAACCCATGTCCCGAAGCCGGGCCACTGCCGCGCGCTGGTTTTCCGCCTCAATAACGCCCTTGGTCGCGGGCCCTGGTCCTTTCTTGACTTCATAATCAAACTGAGGCATGGCGTTGCTCGCTTTCCAACGACAAGGTATCGGCATCCGCTGTCAATCGCAGCACTTCCTCCGGCGTGGTGTCTCCGGTGCATACGCGCTGCCACCCGGACTGGCGCAAGGTTTTCATTCCCTGCCTCAAGGCCTCCTGCTTGATATCCACCGCAGTGGCGCGTTCCACCGTCATTTGTTTGATACGTTCCGTGAACGCCATCATCTCGTAGATGGCGAGGCGTCCGCGATAACCCGTATGGCGACAGGCTTCACACCCGCGGCCCCGCTGAAAGATGACCTGGGAAGCCGCGTGGTCATCGAGGCCGAACTCAAGACGCAACAATTCCCGGTCCGGCTCATAGGTATCCAAGCACTGGCGGCAGGATCGCCGCACCAACCGCTGCGCAACGGACGCAATCATAGTGCTTGAAATCAGGAAGGGCTCCACGCCCATATCA
>JAKJCY010000006.1:57010-57241 GCA_022706235.1 Candidatus Hydrogenedentota bacterium
ATCAGGCGGGTCACCGCGCCCGCGCTGTCGTTCGTATGCAGCGTGCTCAGAACGAGATGCCCGGTCAGGCTGGAGCGGATGGCCATTTCGGCCGTTTCATAATCCCGAATCTCGCCGACGAGCATGATGTCCGGGTCATGGCGCAACATGGACCGGAGGCCCATGGAAAAATCGAAGCCGATTTTAGGCTGCACTTGCATTTGTGAAATGCCGGAAAGCTGGTATTCGATA
>JAKJCY010000070.1:0-276 GCA_022706235.1 Candidatus Hydrogenedentota bacterium
ACGCTCCCGATCCCGAACTGCTGCGCGAGATCACCTATCCGCCCCTGCGCGAGGTTGCCCGATTTTATGCGTCCTTCATCCAGACCTGTGACCGAAAGGACGGGGTCGTGCGGCTTGGCCCGTCCGTGAGCCCGGAACATTGGGGCTGGACTGAGAACCTGGACCGTAATTACGACTGCGCCTTTGACATTGCCATGGCGCGTTATACCCTGGAGGCCGCCATTGAAGCCGCCGGCATTTTGTTGTGCGACGCCGACCTCGTGCAGCAATGGCGGG
>JAKJCY010000070.1:293-21219 GCA_022706235.1 Candidatus Hydrogenedentota bacterium
CCCGTGGTGGTGGATGTTGCCGGAGCGCCTCCCACAGAATATAACATTTCCGTGCCCGCCACGCCGGTCTATCCCGGCGATATGATTACGTGGTGGTCGGCCGAGGAAGAACAGAAACTTTTCACGCGAACCGTGGATACGCTGGAATGGAACGGCAATAACGCCACCTTCATGCTGGCCATTTCCCGGGCGCGGCTCGGCATGCCGAAATCGGCGGACTGGCTGCGCGACGAAATCCTCGCGCGCCAGCGGCCCAACGGTACGCTAACCCTGAACCGCCTCGGCCATCACTTCAATACCTTCGGTCACTATACGGAACAGTTCGGCGCCGCCCAGGCCGTGTCGGAACTGCTGCTGCAAAGCGAGGGGGACATCGTGCGCGTGCTGCCGGCGTGGCCGCCGGAAAGCCCCGTGCGCTTTCACCAGCTGCGCGCCCAGGGCGGTTTCCTCGTGAGCGGCGGCTGTGAAGCGGGCCGCCTGTTGCCGGTCCGCGTGGTGTCCACGGTCGGGGGTACGTTCCGTATGGCGTCTCCCTGGAAACAGACAACGGTGCAACGAGGCGACAAAACCCAACCGGCAACACCGGAGGAGAACGGCATCATCACCCTCGATACCCGCCCGGGCGAGGTGGTGGTGATAGACGAAACGGCGTCTTAGGCGCTTGGGCGATTCGCGCAAACCAGCCAAGAGACAAGACCTCATAGCGCATCTTGATGTTGTGGGATCCATAGGACCTATAGGACTTATAGGACTTGAAAACCCCACAATCCTGTCCTACGCGTCCTACCGGTCCTACCGGTCCTACGCAAAAATAGCTTGCGTACTCCCAAACGCCGGCTATACGACGATTCAACTTTGTATTTTTTATAGCGGCTGCAAGCCAACAGGGTACTATGTTTCGTCCTGGACTTCACCAGGACGAAGTGGCGCCTTCGGCGCAGCAAAAATGCATCATCGTCTTTCATTACAAACAACCTCAAACCAACGTCATTCCGGTTTTTTCGCGGCCTGGCGCCCCCTTCGACACACGCCCTTTTTCCACCGCGAAAAACCGGAATGACGTGTTGTTTTGGGATTCTTGAATTAAACCAAAACATACCGCTCCTCTGGGTAACCAACAAATTACTTGTCGGCGAAATGGCCCTAAGCGCTTAATTACTGCGGTATAACCGGCAGCAGGATATGGGACGGCCGTTCGGCGTCGTGGTAGATGGTCTGTGCCGCAGTTTTGAATTCGGTTTGCTGCGCGAAGGGGCCGTATACATTCAGGTTGCGGTCGAACTGGGGGAAGTTGCTGCTGGACACCTGCACCCGGATGCGGTGCCCTTCGAGAAATACATTGCTGGTCGCCCACAGGTCAATCTCGAAGCGGTAAACCTCGCCGGGGACCAGGGGCGTGTCTTTGCCGTCTTCCCGGAACCGGCCGCGAACAATCCCTTCCGCCAGGTTGAGGCTGGTCCCGTCGGGGGCAACGTCGCAGAGTTTCGCCGTGAAATCGGTGTCGTCCCCGGACGTGGCGGCGTACAGCACGAAACGGATCGGACCGGTGACCTCGAGAGCCTCGGTCAATGGCGCGGAGGTGTAAACCAGCACATCCTGCCGGCGTTCCACCTGCTCCTGCCGCCGCGGGCCCATACCGTCGCCCATGAAACAGCCGCCGACGGAGGGCACCGGATCGGCGGGATCATAGGCGTAGGTGTCTGGCGCTTCTTCTTCGGAAGCGGAGGTCTCGCTCAGGACGCCGTCGCCCGCCGCCGTGTTGGCCTTGCCGTCGCTGCGGATATAATACGGCGTGTAGACGGTCCGCGCCAGGGGCCAGTCCTCCTCGCGCCGCCACGTGTTAATCCCCATCACAAAGATATGAACCGGCTTGTCCGGCAGGGACCCTTTTCCCCGAAGCCAGTAATCGTTCCAGTCGAACATCTCCCGGAACAGCAGGGGAACGTCGGCTTCTGTGCCGAAATCCCGGTCGCACTCCTGGCTGCCGTGCATCCACGGTCCCATGAGCAGGTGTGGTCGCCGCGCGGCATCGCTGCCTGCGGAGGCACGTAGCGCCTGATAATCCTCCAGCGTGCCTCCGGCCGCGATGTCATACCAGCCACCTATGAGCAGGGCCGGCGCGCTGATGTTCGGTATCTCCGGACGCCGATTATGGGCGTCCCAATACGCGTCACGCAGGGGATGGGCGAGCCAGTCATTGAAAAAGTCCACATCGGCGCCGGTCACGTCATCCGCTTCCATCAACGGCAGGTGCCACATGCCCGTATCAAAATCCTTTTTCGGATGGTCGCCGTCTTCCCGTTCCCCGACACCCACGGCCCAGCCGCCCCCCGTTTCCAGACAGATGGCACCGTCGCGGTAGAACAGGTCGCGCAGGTCGGCTGAGATGACCATGGGCGCCATGCATTTCATCGTGTCTCCGGCCGCCGGCGCGAGGGCCCACTGCGTGTAGCCCAGGTACGACGGCCCCACCGCGCCCAGGTCGCCGTTGAACCACGGCTGCTCCCGAAGCCAGCGGACCACGTCTTCACTGTCCTGGCGTTCATGGCTGAAGGCATAAAAGTCGCCCTCCGAGGCATACCGGCCGCGCACGTCCTGGATGATCAGCACCAGGCCCCGTTGGGCGAAGAGTATGCCTGGAGAAAAGGAAAAGCGCCCGACCATGACCTCCTGCAACGGTTTCTTGTCATAAGGCAGTCTTATCATGACGGCGGGAAAGGGGCCGGTCCCGTCGGGCCGGTAAATGTCCGTGGCCAGACGCACCCCGTCGCGCATGGGTACCATCACGTCCTTTTCCACCACCATTTTGCTGTACACCGGCTGCGAGATGCCCAGATACACGGCAAGAATCCGGTACCGCAGCAGCCACCCGGCGCCCGCCAGCGATACCGCCACCAGCGCCGTCACCGCCAGCACAATCAGGCTTCTTTTCAAAACGATCCGTAGTCTCACTGTAAAATCCTTTTTATGTATCGACATAACGGTTCTTCCGCGGGGGGGGGGAACCATTTGTCTCCCCTGCGTAAAGCTTTATATGTGATGGAACCCGCCTCTTTCCCGTCACCGGACAGGAAAGGGGGACGCGCATTTAAAGACGGTTATTTCAAGATACCGCCGCGGCGGGAACTCAGGCGTATTCCCTGGAGCAGCATGTTCAGGTCTTCGGGATTATCCGAGATTTCCATGCCGGTTTCCCGGGTGATCAAGCCTTCTTTGATCAAGTCGTTGAGACTGTCATTAAAGCCCTGCATGCCCTCCTCCCGTCCGGAGGCGATTACCGTATTGAGTTGGGCAATACGGTTCTCCCGTATGAGGACCCGTGCCGCCGGGTTCATCACCAGCACTTCGCACGCGGGCACCCGCCCGACGCCGTCCGCGCGCTGCAGCAGGCGCATACACAAGATTCCCTGCAGATTGAGCGATAACTGGGAGCGTATCTGGTCCTGCTGGTTGGCGGGAAACAGGTCGAGTATCCGGTCCATGGTCTGAATAACATTGGTGGTGTGAAGGGTGGTGAAGACGAGATGCCCGGTCTCGGCGGCGCTGATGGCCGCCTGAAAGGTCTCCAGGTCGCGCATCTCGCCAATAAGAATAACATCCGGGTCCTGCCGCATGACGGACTTCAGCGCGGAAGCGAAATCAATCGTGTCCAGCCCAATCTCGCGCTGGCTGATAAACGCTTTCTTGTCCGCGTGCAGAAACTCAATCGGGTCTTCGATGGTGACAATGTGGCATTTTCTGTGCTGGTTGATATATTCCACGATGGAGGCGAGCGTGGTGGTTTTGCCGCTCCCGGTAGTACCCGTCAACAGCACCAGTCCGCGGGGCATCTGGGCAAATTTTTCCAGGACGGGTGGAAGGTGCAGGTTGGCAAAACTTTCAATGTTCGTTTTGATACGCCGTATGGAACAGGACACCGCCCCGCGTTGACGGAAAATATTCACCCGAAACCGGCCCACTCCCTTTTCCGAATAGGACAGGTCCACTTCGCCTCGCTTTCTGAAATGGACGTTCTGTTCCGGGTTCAACATAAAAGAGATGATTTCATCGATCATCTCCGCGCTATACATCTCCTCCTCGACCGGAACCATTTCTCCGTCAATGCGGTACCAAGGCGCCGCTCCCGTCTTGAGATGAATATCGGATGCGTCACGTTGAACGGCGCGTAGGAGGAGTTTTTGAAAGTGTGTTTTCATACGCCTGCCTTTTCTTTTCAAGGACCTTTTGCAGGTAAGGAGGCATTTGAGAATTTGCCCGGCCTGCCGAAGAAAGAGGAGTATAACTGGTGGCCGGCGCGATACTCGGGGCCGACTCCAGCTTGCCGTGGTCGGTCTCCTCGCTTTTTGCGGTCATGGCAGGAACGTCCTCAACCGGCGCCTTTACCGGCACCGGTTTTTCCACGGGAATAGGAACCGGAGCCTCCTCCTCCTTTTCCCTGACAGTAATGGCAACGGGCCTGGATACCCGGGAAATGTTGTCGGCCTGGACAAAGCGTGCGGTATACTCCGTAGGATCCTTCTTTTCGAAACCGGCGGCAATCACCGTGATTTGGATCTCGGGCCGCTCCTCTTCATCCACCACGGCGCCGCCGATGATGGTCGCTTCCCGCCCAATATTGGACTTGATGTACTCGTTCGCCTTCATGACCTCCTGCATGCGCATGTCGTTGCCGCCCCGGATATTGATAATGACGCCCTTGGCGCCGCAAATATCCGATTGCTCCAGCAACGGACAATTGATGGCATCCTTCGCCGCGCGAATGGCTCTGTCCTGTCCCTCGCACACACCGATACCCATCAGGGCCCTGCCACGCGATTTCATCAGCGTGCGCACATCGGCAAAATCGACGTTTATCAGTCCTGGCACCGTTATCAGTTCCGATATGGCCCGCACGCCGTTGTGGAGCACTTCATCGCCTTTGCGGAATGCGTCCACCAACCGGGTTTCATCGTCGCTCAGTTGGGCGATGCGGTCATTGGGCACCACAATCATGGAATCCACATGTTTTTCCAGCTCTTCCAGGCCCGACAGTGCATTATCCATGCGTTCCATGCCTTCATAAGAAAAAGGCAGGGTAACCACGGCAACCACGAGCGCCCCGGATGCGGTCGCTTCTTCCGCAACAATTGGGGACGCACCCGTGCCCGTGCCGCCGCCCAGGCCCGCGGTCAGAAATACCATTTCGGCCCCTTGCACGACATTACGAACGCTTTCCCGGTCCTCTTCGCAGGCCTGCCGCCCTATTTCCGGCCTGGCGCCCGCGCCAACACCCTTACCCTGGCCAATCTGCAGACGGGTAGTGGCAAGGGAATGCCTGAGGTCCATAACATCGGTATTAATCGCGATAAAATCCACGTTGGTCATGCCTGATTCAATCATCCGGTTGACGGCATTGCCCCCCGCGCCACCGACGCCGCACACTTTGATTATGGCGTCCTGCAACATACTTTCATTGGAATGTTCTATGAGCATGTGTGAGTCTCCCGCCGCGTGCGGCATAAAATCTGCTAGTAAATATCAGTTCCCATCAGCGACACACCAAGTCGCTGTCAAAACGCAAATCCAGATAGTATTTACAGGGGATAGCGCCGCCCATTTGATCCCACAACATGGCCAGCCGGGTGGTCTGGGTTTCAAAATCGGTGCGGCCCCAACGCATTTCATAAGGCAGCTCTTCAAAATACATGCGTATATTATCCACGCTTTCCGCGGAAATTTCGGAGAGAGTAAGTTTATCGGAGAAAGGCAGTTTTGTGAATTCCTCCCATAAATCAAACGCGGCCTTGATTTCGGGCAGGTCAAGATGCTGGCCCGGCCCAAGCGTCACTACGCCGGGCAGATTGGTAATCAACGGGCCCACGGGAACCGCAAAGGGGGAAATCTGACGCAACACCACGAATTCCCGGTCAATCTCGAAAAGGTGGTTATTTACCATGACCGTGGCGGCCGCCTCCCGCTCCGCGATACGCAGCAGGAGTTCATTTACGGACATACGGCTCACTTCGCAGCGTTTGACATAGGGTAATTTCTCCACATTATCCTCGATCGCTTCGATATCAAGGAACAGAACGTTGTCGTTGGCATCGATTCCCGAAGCCGCGAGAATGGTCTTTTCTTCCGTATTCTGGGCATTTTCAAAGACAACCCGCTGCACCTTGAAATAATCCGACTGGGGAAACAAGTAGGCGACCACCGCAACAGCGCCCAGGAAAATAACCGCCCGCAACAAGACTTTCACGCGTCTCCAGAAAGGCCCCCGTTTCGTTTGAACGGACAAAGCCTGCCGTTGTGGCATAGGCACGGTCATGGTTTTCATCGGTCTTTTCCTCCTGTATCCGGCGCAAGCATGTCCAGCAGGGCCGGGACAATGTGATTAATGTCTCCCGCGCCCAGCACCAGCAGAATGTCACCGGGACGCAACACCTTCTCCAATCTTTCCGGCACGGCGTTCTTATCCCTGACCAGTTCCACATGCCGTGCCCCCGTTGCCTGGGCAGCGTCCACAATCATGCCCGCGTCCACCCCCGGCATGGGAGCTTCGCGGGACGGATAAATGTCCGTTACGAGGGCCAAGTCGGACATGGCCAGGGCTTTCGCGAAATCTTCACAGAAGAATTTGGTACGGCTGAAAAGATGGGGTTGAAAAATACTGATAATCCTGGCGTCCGTAGCCCACCGCACCGCTTCAAGTGTATTGCGTATTTCCGTGGGATGATGGGCATAGTCTTCCATCACCGTGACGCCGCGCGCCACGCCGCGCAGTTGGAGGCGCCTCCGCACGCCGGCGAACTGGCGCAGTCCCTCTGCAACCGTGGCGAACCGCAGCCCGAGGCACAAGCCCACCATGCATGCGCCGAGCGCATTCCGCACGTTATGTTTTCCCAGCGTATTGATCTCAAGTGTGCCCAGCATCCCCCCGGGCGCCAGCCGCTCATCATGACACACCACATCGAAAGTGGTTTTCACGGACGCCAACTGGGACCCCAAAGGGCTGTCGTGGGAAAAAAGCGTCCGCCTGACATTGGCACCTTCCAGGGAAACGTCCCCGTCCAATCCGTAGGTCAGGGCAACGCTCTCAATCTCGGGGAGAATTTCGCGGCAGTGGGGATCGTCACCGCACAGAATGGAATACCCGTAGAAAGGCACCGTGTTACAAAAATCGGTAAAGGCACGCTTGATGCTGTCAAGGGTGCCGTAGTATTCAAGATGCTCCGCATCAATGTTGGTGACGACGGCAATGGTCGGATGCAAGCGGAGAAAAGAGCCGTCATGCTCGTCCGCTTCCGCGACCAGGTAATCCCCCGTTCCCCACCGGGCGTTTGTGCCGCTACGATGCAGGATGCCGCCCACAATCGTAGTGGCGCCCAGATTCGCATCTTCCAGGAACGCGCTGATCATGGAAGTGGTCGTTGTCTTGCCATGGGTGCCGCCCACCACAACGGCATTCGGCTTCAACCGCATCAAATCGGCCAGCAGGTCGCTGCGATGAATCACCGGTACCTTGCGGCTGCGCGCAGTCTGTATCTCAACATTGTCCGAGGCGATGGCGGCGGAGACGACCACAATACCCGCGTCTCCCACATGGGACGCGTCATGCCCGACATGAAATCTGAGGCCGTAACGCTGCAGCCGGACAGTAATGGGAGAAGGCTGCATATCCGAGCCGGACACCTCATACCCCAAATTCAACAGGATTTCGGCCAGGCCGCTCATGCCGATGCCGCCTACACCCACAAAATGCACTTTTCTCTGAATGCCGTTCACAACTCTTACCTCTCATACCCAACATATTGTAGTGATGCGTAGTATAACACAAGATCAACCACAATAAAAAGTATTTTCTTGGAAATGTACAGTACGGGAAAAATCCCTCCGCTGACAGGAAGATCCGGCCCCGGGGACGGGTACCAGTGGAACCAGGCCGTTGTGCACCGTATCCGTATCTCCCTCAGGAAGGGCACGGCCCTGTTGGCCGAGTTCCGGCAAGGGTCCATTCCTGTGAGGCAGGCACCCCTAAATAAAGTCTCGCAAGTGTTCTTTCACATCCGCAATCAACTGCTGCGCTTCTATATCGAGGCCGGTGTTCAGCAAATCCAACTGAAACGGATAGGCGGCCAAGAGTATCCTGTGCACAACAAGCCACAGGCACACCATGATGATAAAGCCGCCCAGCAGTATGCCCATGTACCGTCTTAGCAGGCATCCGTAGACACCCATGCGCCGTCGAAATGAAAGCCGCTCCTTTACGCCCCGCGCATCTCCGGAATCGGCGCCATCTTCGATTTCCGCCGGCAGGTCGCCCCGTACAAAACCCGTTTTTACTTGAAGCAAGGGATATGAAATGCCTATCAGGAGCATGAACCCGGCGACACCATACCAGAGCACCGGTATGAAGACCTCGAACTGGTGAGAAAGCCCGGAATGACTTGCGGCCGCAAGCACCGCCATCAAAAGCGCCATGACGCCAAATCCCACAAGGGGAGGAATAACCGCCATCCAGGTATGGGGCAGGGCGCGCAAACGTTTCCCGGCCGAGCCGGCCTTGTGCAGAAACAAGGCGGCCGCATAGAAGACAAAAAACAGGAGCGCCGTTTTCGTCGCCAGCCGAAGTGGCACAAGCAGGCGGTCCCGATATTGCGCCTCGGCCAAGGGCCGCCGTTCCTCAAACTGCGTGAGGGCCTCAAGGGCCTCACGTACGAGAAGGGCTGCATTGTTAATTTCCGGGTTCAGAACGCCGCCATTATTTTTGGACCACTCTCCCCGCAGCAGCAACGCCTGGAGCTGGATTTGCAGGGCGGCTTGTAGCTGAACCGTTGACGGGGGACTGTCGCCTTTTCTAAGCCCCATTATCCTGGCGCCCATGGACTGCACAATTTCAAGGTGATCGTCCCAGTTTCCCGTGTCCTCCCGCAAGAAGTGCCCGCGTACCCTGGCAAAGATGCTGTCGGCACACTGTAGCAGCGGCTCGGTCATGTACGCCGCGATTTTCATTTGCAGTTTTTCGTAACGCAGCCCCCGTTCAGGCAGACTGTCATGCCACAAGGGCTCAGGGAAAAGAACAGGGTCACCGGAACCGTTTGCCCGCCGCAGCAAGGCTATCAAATCAGTCATATCGCTTTCCGGTTCCAGTGTCGCGGCAAAAGCGGCAGCCTCCAGGTAGCGGGGCAGCGCATTGGAAGGCGGATTCGCCCCGGCCTCGCGAAAACGCTCCCGCGCCTCGCCAGGGTTACCCCCGGCATAGAGGCGACACCCGTAATTGAGCAACAGCGACATATCGCGTGGATTTGCCTGGTACGCCCGCGCATAAGCCTCGAGCGCTTCATCCGGTTCTTCAACCAGGGCAAGCGCCTCCAGGTACAAGGGCGAGGGCACTTTCTTGAGTTCCGTTTCCCGGCGCACCACGGTCCGCAAAATGGGCCTCGCCTGGGCCGGATGCAACGTCAGCGACATGCGGTACTGGATTTCGCTCTGTTCATAACGCAAATACCCTTCCGCGAACCACAACATAAATGTGAGGAGAACAGCGATGGCGACCAGCAGACGAAAAGAACGTCGGATACGGCGCGCCCAGACAAAATCACAGGACCGCCGTGGCGTCGCTCCCATTTCGGGCGTCGGACTCACCGATCGCCTCCCATCAGTTTACGGGCGATAATTTTGCCTTCCTCTACTCCGGGTTGATTAAAAGCGTCCACATGATACAAGCACCCGGCCATGGCGGTTTCCACTTCGAGCATGTACAGAACCTGAGCGACGGTATAGGCGTTTAAGGCGGGCAATATGACGCGAATGACGGGCCGGTGGCTCATTTTCAGCGCATCAAGGGTACCCCGCAGCTCGGCGGCCATTAGTTTGTTCATTGTGGCATTGCGCAGGTAATCCAGCCCCTTGACCTGGGGCAACACGTCCGGTATGCGCAGGGAGGCTGAGAATCGCTTCACTTCGAGTATGGTAAACAACTTGTTGTTGGGGCCCTCCCGGTACAGCTGCACCTGTGAATGCTGGTCTGTCACACCCAGCGCCTTGATGGGCGTCTGTCCGGTGAAGACTTCCTTTTTCCCCTCGAGGTCGAATTTCTTGCCCAGGCTTTCCGCCCAGAGTTGGCGGTACCAGTCGGCCACATCGCGCAGGCCGTCGGCATAGGGCATCATGACGGACATGACCTTTCCTTTACGCACATCCATCAGGTATTGCACGGCGGCCCTCAGGTAGGCCGGGTTATCCGTCAAGGACGCCCGGGAACACTGCTTGTCCATGGCCGCGCACCCTGCAACCATGGCGTCGAGGTCCATGCCCAGCATGGCGGCGGGAAACATGCCGACCGGCGAAAAAACGGAGAAACGCCCGCCCACGTTCAGCGGAATATCAAAAGAAACCAGGTCATAGGCGTCCGCCACGGGATGCAACAGACTCTTGGGCGCCTTTTCACCCCGAGGGCTGGTGGTAACCACCAGGTGGTCCTTGACCGCGCCGGCGCCGAGTTTCTTTTCGAGCATATCCACGACAATCATCAACTGGGCGATGGTTTCCGCCGTGCCGCCCGATTTGGAAATCACGTTGTAAAGGGTTTTTTCGGGCTTGCAGACATGCATCATGGTCTTAAAGGTCACCGGATCGATGTTATCCATTACGAAAAGCCGCGGTCGGCCGTCACGCGCCTTGCGCCCGCGCAGGTTACGATAGGGATCACCCAGCGCCGTGTGCAGCGCCGTAATGCCCAGTGCCGAACCGCCGATGCCCAGCACAACCAGGTTTTTAAAACCCATTTCGGAAAAATGGCAAGCGACGTCCTTCACGCCGTCAAACGCGACCTTATCTTTATATAGATCATAAAATCCGTATTTCTTATCTTTGCGTTCCTTCGTCAGGGTAGCGTGTAGACGCGCCACGCGGGGTTCGATTTCATGGAACTCGCCTGGCGTAAGACCATCCGCGGCGCCGACGGCGGCGGACTTTGCCCGGCTGATATCCACGCGTAGGTCTTCGTAAACGCTTTTGGCTTTCTTTTGCATGATTCGTGTTCCTCTATCGTTCGTGCTTGTTATGCGACAGGACGGGACGTGGAAAAGCAACGCATACCTCGGACAAGACGGGCACGGTATGACGGTCATTTCCCCGCGCAACGTATAACCGAGCCTGCACCGGCTTTTACTAAAAAGGCGTGCAGAATAATCTCGGCGGGATATTGTCGTATATTTTAAGACAGGACAGGGTGGATTTACAAAGGCCTTGTCCTTGCCCTCTGAAATGGAGAACACGAAAGGGAATTTTGAAAGGCCCGGGCCTCACGAAGAGCATAGGCCCACAGCGGTCCAACATCCGTGCAACCTGTTGCTCTTCATAACAGGTGTAATGGAAGGTAATTGTGCGGTCCTTTACCGTCCCGGTCAATCTTCTATCAGCCCATGGCAGAGGCCCAGATAATATGGGAGCAAAAATACCGCCCCACTTCCCAGTATGGTGCCGTCACTGCCGTAATCCAAGGCCCACGGGTCGGTGTTCCAATGATTGAAATAGCGTTCGGAAACAGGCAGCACCTTGCCGTTGACGCGGTGGCCCCGGTTATGCCGGGGCGGTTCATAGGGTTCTGACGCCTGCTGACGGGGCAGGCGCACCAGGTCGAGACGATGTGAATTCCGGTGCCCCCAGTCCACCCGGTCCAGGGGAAAGTCCTTCAGGGTCTCCACCGCGTCTTCCAGGCAATTTTCCGAAGGCCGGATAGTAAACTCGCCCCAGGGGTTTTTCACGGAAGCGTCACGGCCGAAAGCGGCATACATGAAATTGAACAGGGGATTCATTTCCGGTTCTTCGTTCAGGTAGGCGGAATAAAAAGAATACATAATCCGCCGCCGCAGTTCCGGATCCTTGGTGTATTTGACCAGGTTGTAATAGCACATGAAGGCCATTTCATCGTCCGACTGGTTGCCCGAGCCCGGCCCGAAATGGATCTTGTAGATCATGGCATTGGTGTGAAAGTGATGTTTGTCGATCAATTCCCGGCTTGCCACGCCATACTTGGGGTCGCCCGTCACATGTTCCGCGGCGGCAAGGTAGGAGAGCATGCTCAAGGATTTCAGGCCCCGTTCCGCCCACCAGTGCACGTCCTGGTTCAGGCTGTCAGGATTGTAGATGGCCCAGCGGGTCGGTGTGCCGTCATGGTCCACCAGGTTGAATTCATGATCGACCAGGTGGTCCGTCAGGTCGCGTACCACTTCCCGGACCCGCTCTTTCTCCTCCTCCGTTTCCGCCACATAATCATAGTAGGCGGGATAGAAGAAATAGTGGCCGTCCAGTTCATCTGAACTGGTATCGCTTTTCCAGTACCACTTACCGTCGCCGCTTTTTGGCCAACGCGGTTCATACACTTTCCAGAGCACATCCTGTTTTTCGCGATGTTCGATATCGCCTTCGATGCGCCCCACATTCGGGTCCGGACCGTCTCCGGGCAAAATGGTACGCGCCACATAGCCCTTGGGCGGCCGGATATCCCCGGTTTGTGTTACCTTCTGCAGAAAACGCAACGCTTCAAAGGCCTGCGTCGCCCGGACCTTTGCCCCGGGATCTTTGGTGGCGCCATAAGCGAAGCATTCTCCCGCACCGTACATGGCCGTCCACAGCCCGTCATTGTCGCTGTCCGAATACAGGATTTCGCTCTTGTCGCCCGGCCGCTTCAAGCCCACCTCCGAAGTGTACCCGAAGGGGGTGCGTTTGATGAGGTCCATCTCCTTTTCATAGCGCGACGCCTTTTCCGCCAGGGTCATCGGCTCCAACGCAATGCAGCCGACCCCGCCCGCCGTGGCGAACCATGCATTGCCGTTTTCCTCCACGGCGATGCCGCGCACGTCATCGTTGGGCAGCCAGCGACGCCCTTGCCGGTACCGCCACACGCCGTCCTTGAACCGGATCGCGCCGCGTGTTGTCCCGAACCAGACCGAGCCGTCCTTCCCTGCCGCCATGCAGGTGAAATCATTATAGGGCAGCCCGTCCGCCCCGGTATAAAACTCCCATGTTCCCCCGTTTCGCCGGACCGCACCCGCGAGTGTGGCTACCCAGAGGTGTCCCTCCGCGTCCACCGCAACGCCGCGCACATCCGAAACCGCCCAGTACCTTCCCTGCCCGTCTTCCACTGCCGTCTTTTCATAGCGCCCGTTATCACGGCGCAAGAACAGGCCCGCCTCCGTAGCCGCCGCCTCGGGAGCTTCTGAACCCTCCGAGACCTGACGTACCGGAATCAAATCCTTTTCGGCGGCACTGTCCAGTGTTACCAGGGTATAGGCATCCCCATCGGCGGCAAGTCCGTATCTCGGAACCGTGGCGCTTCCCAGGGACTCCCAGGCCTGCCCCGTGAATCGGACCGCACCTGACGCGGTTACCGCAACTGGCCCCTCTGGCCCGGTGATAATTGTCTGAACATCTTCCGAGGGGAGGCCGTCCGCAACGCCATAAGCACGCGCCTGTTCCTGAAGAAAAGTTCCCACCTTGACTGGAACCGTCTCTGCGGAAGAAGCGCACGCCATAAGCAAACCGGTCGCAATCACTGCCGAGATAAAAAGTCGCATAAACTATCTCCTTCTAGACTGGGTACAATCCGGCCCGCAGGACAGGGTTCCCCCTGCCTGTTCTGCTTTGGGAAATCCGAACCCGCAAAAAACACAATGGACTGTCCTGTTATATCACAGGAAACCTGCCAATCGGAAACATTGACCTCCATGTTCAATCAATCCCCCCCCCCTCGGCAAAGCCGGCGGTATGAGGAGGGCGCCTAAGAGAAGCCTCATAAAAACAACTATCGAATCCCTCTTAAAACCTTGTGGCTCGTCTTATCACAACCACGCCCACGTCCCTCCGGTTTTTTCCGCGCGAGTGGACCCGCTTCAAAGAAAGTGTCGTAAGGGCGCGAAAAAAAGCATGACGGTACGAGGAAGGATACCTTAAATAGCGAAAAGAGTCGGCAGGTTGATACGCGAAGGAAAACGACAGAACAACAGCACCTAACGAATTCTCATTGACAGAGACGGTGAATTAACGTTGATTTAAGATATTGGTCACAATAATCTGGCATATTTTAAAATTAAAATAGATAATATTCTCATTTATAAGCAATATAAACCAAAGATTCTATAGCAAAATGTGATTACCTTTTGCATAAGTCTACAATATCTTATACTTTTCTTGTATTTCATCGTCATTCCTGTGGATTTCAAAGCGTTATCCTGCCGCCCCATTGACAAAATTCTTTGCTTTGTCCAGATGAGCGTAGAGTATTATATTGACAATGAGACAGAAATGATCTATAATTCGCTCTATTGTTAAAATTTCCAAAAGAGATAAGGTATGAAAGAAGTATCGGTTGATGTCCTGAAAGAATCAACCACCACCGGCAAAGCCGATGGTAGGAGGAGGGCTCCTGATAGGAGCCTGATGAAAAGAATTGTCGAATTCCTTTTGAAACCCTGTGATTCGTCTTATCACAATCAAGCCCACGTCCTTCCCGTTTTTTCGCGCACGTGGACCCGATTCAAGGGAAGTATCGTATAGGCGCGAAAAAAAAGCATGACGGTACGATGAAGGATACGTTAAATAGCGAAAAGAGTCGGCAGGTTGATAAGCGAAGGAAAACGGCGGAACGGCAGCACCTTACGAATTCTCACCGGCAGCGCCGATGGATTAACCTTGATTTAGTCAAACAAAGGCGACCACGTGCAACAGGCAGCATCACTTGATACCGTGGTAAAAGAGGTACCACAGAAAAGCGGTTGGAATGCGAAATTGCCCGTGCAGCTGACCAATCCGTCCAATCCTGCCCTGCCATGCATTTCCGCCTCAAAAAGTATGTATGGAACAGACCTGGTTTCACAGGTCGGACGGGATGCTCATTACTACAGCCGCCGCTATCCCCGGAAAGCCACTCCGCTGTCACCCTGTTGGATTTACAAAACGTATCCACCGCATCTCAAGGTGCCT
Source organism: Candidatus Hydrogenedentota bacterium (assembly GCA_022706235.1). GTDB lineage: Bacteria > Hydrogenedentota > Hydrogenedentia > Hydrogenedentales > CAITNO01 > JAAYBJ01. Next base: position 15,258 of record JAKJCY010000070.1, read on the forward strand.
TACCATTGTGGAAGAGAAGATTCCCGTATCTTATGCGGCCCCATCCGACACCTCGTATTCCGGAGACGAACCGATGACCAAGATACGCAACCAACTGCCTGAATTGACGAGAATCGCCGTCCTTGGCGGCACGAAACTGGGCGCCGAAGCGACTACAATGGCAAAGCATATCGGCCATGCCATTGTTGATGCGCGCTGTTGCCTGGTCACAGGGGGACGCAAGGGCGCGGGCCAGGCGGCATCTGAAGGCGCGGCCGATGCATGTCAGAAATATGGGTTGGACACCGCACGCCACATCATTGCCTTGGTACCGGAAGGTAAATCATCGGATTATGATATCGGCGGTGTTATACAGATACGTGCCGACAAGGTTGCTCGGCGCGTGGTACTTGTCAGTGCCACGGTTGGCGCGATTGTAGTCGGCGGCGGCAAGGGAACAAGGTCGGAAGTGCTGATCTCGGCCATGGAAGCGGCCATGGATGGTTACAGGCTCATTCCGGTCTCGGGAACCGGGGGGGAAGCGGACCGGATGTGCGCCCACATCGCGCCGTTCACCGACCCGATTCTGAACCGTCCCGCGCCCAGTTCCGAGAAAGCCAGAGCCATCGTAGCCGCGATTCAGCAGGTACCCTGCTGGTACTGTGGCCTCGATTCCGCCCGGGCGCACTGTGACTGGTTTGAAGACCCGGAAAAAGAGGCATTAGTCAAAGAAATGCGACGAATCCGCCACAAGTATTTTTAGACGGAATCGAATCGCAAACGGTTACGGCCTCTGGATCGACATCAGACGTTACATTACGGCCTTGCGGCACGGGCAAGGGCCTGGTCGGCACTTTCTTTCAATATCCGGGCCGCGGTGGAAGCATCGTGGATGCCGGTCATGATTTCGGTAACGGCCCGGGCGGCGAGGTCGCGCACCTGCTGCCAGCCGGTGATGTTAGGTTCGGGTTTTGCGATGGGCAGGCAGTCATAGGGCGCGCGGTTATGGGGCCATTGCTCCCAGAAGGCAAGCATATCCGGGTGCTTCAGCGCACTCTTGCGCACGGGCAGATAGCCGGTTTCCAGCGCCCAGCGCACGGAAACGTCCGCACCGGTAAAGTGTTTGACAAAGGCCCAGGCGGCGTTGACCGCATCCTCCCCGATGTTGAACAGGCACACGTTCGGGCCGTAGAGCACCGTGGCGGGACGGGCCGGGTCCCGCTGGGGAATGCGCGTGACGCCCCAGCGCTCACGGTCGCCCTCCATGAGGAGCATCATATCGCTCATGCCGGAACTGCTTCGCAGCACAAAGGCGACTTCATTTTTGGCGAGGGCGACATTGTCTTCATAGGATCCCGGCGAGATGAGATAGGCGAGTTCCTCCCGCGCGAGCGTTTCGTAGAGTTTGAATACGGCCCGGGCCGCTTCGCTGTCATAGAGGGTCTCACGTCCCTGCACAACGGCGCCGCCCATGCTGTACATCATGCCGTTGACCGTGGAACAGTCGGCATGGACGGCATGGGCGTACCTGCCGGTCTCTTGCTTTACGCGCCGGCACTGGTCCAGAAATTGCTCCCAGGTCTCCGGTGGCGCGTCGATACCCGCATCGGCAAGTACTTTTTTGTTGAAATACAGCATGAGGATACTTTTCGCGAAGGGAAAGGAATAGAACCGGTTGCCATGCTCGGGGAAACGGTTGGTTTCCAGCACATTGGGGAAAAAATCGTTCAGTTCCGTTTCGGACAATCCGGCCTCCGGGTTCGCGATGAGGTCGTCGAGGATGCGCACCGCGCCGAGGGGGATGTATTCACAGGTCATGCTTTCATACGACACCGCCATGGCGGGCAACACGCCCGCGTTGATACCGCCGGTCACCTTGCGGAAGATGTCGGCATAGCTGCCCGCGCGTTCCACCTTGACAGGCATGCCCCGCCATCCGCGGTTGAACGTTTCGACCAGGCTGCGCAGCAGTTCGGCGCTCTCAGTGGTCTGCCGGTCCCAGAACACGGCAGCATCCGGGTTAAGCGGCTGAAATGCCTCATCGCCGGTTTTGGAAGGGGTACGTCCGCAGCCGGCAATCATAACAGCCAGCAGGACCGCCATACCGGTCATCCAGGTCGCACAGCAATACGCGAAACGACAGGAACACGCGGATCGTTGGCAACTGGTTCCCAAATTTGGGCTGGCTCCCGGATGGCAACTGGTTCCCAAATTCCTATTTGGGAACCCCCTCTCTCTTGAAATTCTATTTCTCATCTTGGTGTCGATTGTCATGTTTCTCTTTTGCGTTACCTATGGTCCATGCACAGGAGGTTCCCAAATAGGAATTCGGGAACCAGGTTTGGGGGGCTATTCAAGGCTATTTCGCAGTCCGTCCTTTTTTTGCTCATTGCGGCTGGCTCCCAAATTGGGGCTGGCTCCCAGATTCCTATTTGGGAGCCAATTGCTTTCCTGTTCCTGCGCAAGCTGGCCATCTGGACCTGTTTCATTTATTTTTGTGACTTCTGTGCCTTTTGTGGCCAAACCAAAACTTTATTTCCGGTTGCCGGTTCATCCTTTGATGCCCGAACCGAGGGCGCTCTCCACATAATGGCGTTGCGCCACCAAGTATAAAACGACCGTGGGCAGAATGACAACCGCGGACGCGCACATCAGCAGGTTCAGGCGGGTACCGGCATCACTGTAAAAGGCGGTCAGGCCGACCTGGACCACCCGCATATCTTCGTCGGCGGTCACGATAAGGGGCCACAGCAGGGCGTTATAACTGCCGAGAAACGCGAACAGGGCCACCGTCACGAGCATGGGCTTTACCAGGGGAATACCGATGCGAAACAGGAAGCGGAGGTGACCGCAGCCGTCCACCCGCGCGGCGTCATAATAATCCTCGGGTATGCCCAGAAACGCCTGGCGCATGAGAAAGATGGAGAAGGCGTTCGCGCACCACGGGATAATGAGCGCGGCATAGGTGTTGTACCAGCCCAGCCGGGTGATGGTGACGAAATTCGGCACGAACACCGCCTCGAAGGGCACCATCATGGAGCCCAGCACAAGGGCGAATAGCAGGCCCCGGCCGCGAAACTGCAGGCGCGCGAAGGCATAGCCCGCCATCAGCGAAGTCAGGCACACCGCGAAACAGACCGCAAAGGAGACCACCAGGGAATTGATGAAGTACCGGCCGAAGGGTGCGGCACGGAAGGTATCCGCCACGTTCTTCCACTGCCAGGTTTCCGGCAGCAGGTGCAGGCTTGCGGTGTTGGCCTCGGGCAGCGTTTTAAAGGCCGTACCCACCATCCACAGAAAAGGATACACGGTAAGCACCGCTCCCGAGGCGAGAAGCAGGTACAGAAGATAGCGCCGCGCTTTCATAGGTAGTGCACCCGGCGCCCGAGTATGCGCCACTGAATAATGGTAAGGATCACGATGGCCAGCATCAGCAGCGTCGCCACAGCCGCAGCATAGCCCCAATACCCGTACTGGTAGAACTGGGCATAGATATACAGAATCAGGTTTTGTGTTTCCACCATGGTGCCGCCGTGGGTAAGAGCATAGAAACTGTTAAAGGCCTGGAACGCCTTGATAACGCCGACAATCAGCAGGAAAAAGAGCGTGGGCGACAACAAAGGCAGCATAACGTGCCGCAGCAGGCGCACGCCGACAGCGCCGTCGATACGCGCCGCCTCTTCCAGCTCGCGCGGTATCCCGCTCAGTCCGGCAAGGAAAACCACGATCATGAAGCCGCACCCGTGCCAGATATCAAACACCATAATACAGGCCAGCGCCAGGCTCGGCCCCCAGGAAGCGGGCACCGCTCCGCCGGAAATGAGGTGGAATACGCCGCGCGGCTCCAGCAGCCATTGTTGGGGCGAAGCGCCCGCATAGCCCAACAGAAGATTGAGGATGCCGCTTTGCGGGTTAAACAGGCTGCGCCACACCAGGGCCGCAGCCACGGCGGAGGTCACGTAGGGCAGGAAATAGAAGGTGCGCAGGAATCCACGAAACGCGTCAATCCGGTAGAGGCCGTAAGCGATAAGAAAACTCAAGACCAGGGACACCGGGACAACGCCCACCACATAGTACACCGTCACGAGAAGGCTCTGCCGGAAATCATGGCTGCGAAAAGCATCGAGGTAATTGGCGGCACCAACAAATGAACCCATACCGTGACGCCCGCCGAACAGGCTCATGTAAAAGGTCGCGCCCATGGGAAGGAGGATAAACACCGAGAGAAGGAACACCGAAGGCAGCAGCAGCAGGATGGCGGCAGGCGCATCGCCCAGCCCGCGCCGGTGCAGCCGGTCCAGAAATTCATCCAGCGCACCCAGCAGCGTGTCGGGCAGCCGTAAAAGCCACGAAAGATATTTCACGATACCGTTCACCCGGGAAGACATGGGACAGTTCTCCGAAAACGCCCCCGTTTCGCCGGACCCAGTCCGACAAGGTCAGCATGGGTTCGACAAAGTCCGAATACCCTTCATCCTCTAGTCCATCGGCAACAGGTCTATCCGCCGGAATTCCGTGGGATGGCTTTCCGCCTGGAGCGCAATATAACCCTCTCCCACCAGCAGCGGGGCACCCGCTTTGATCAAGACCTGGGCATCCTTGTCGTTTTCGTCCAGCTGGGGCTTTTCATATTCCAATACTACTTTACCGTCAATCAGGTGGCGGATGCGATCGTTCCCGTTGACCTCGATTTCCACGGTTACCCACTGGTCGCCATGGCAGGTTTCGGAACGGGAGTCTATACAATGCTGCTTGACAAGTTTCTCCTCCATGACGACATGGGTCCCCGGCGTGCACAGGTTGGCTGTGGTCCGGGAATGGCTGCCGTCACCACCCAGCAATTGCACCTCAATAGAAACGGGGAAACTTTGGTCCATCGCCATGCTTTTCGGATCCTGGCAATGCAACATGACGCCGTTGTTCCGCAGGGCCCAGCCTGCGCCGCCCTTCACCTGGTCGCCGACAAAACGGTATTCCACGCGCAGTTTATACCTGGAAAATTTGTCCTTGTAAAATACGTGGCCAAAGATATCGTTAAAACTCTCCCACTGGTCATAGGACACTTTGAGAATGCCCGCTTCCACGCGAAAGGTGTTCTTATAGTTCTCGCCCAAGGGATGGTCCTTGAACTTGATGGTCCAATCGTTCAGGTCTTTTCCGTTGAACAAGGCAATCCAGCCGGATTCCTTCGTGGTATCCGTTTCGTCCGCGAAACCGCCGGACATAATAAAGACCAGACTGCAAACCACCGCGATAAACATTGCGGACCGGAGTCGCCGGATCCGGGAATACACGGCCTTTTTCATAAAAACATTCCTCATCATTTATTTTTTTTCGGGCCTATAGGTACGCCGAAACCTGTGAGGCCGGGAAAACCTCACAGGTTCGGCTATCTTCATTTTCCTTTATGCAGGAAGCACGTCCAGAATGCGCCTATAAATTTCGTCCGGGCCGGCATTGGAACCGGGCACGTTCAACAAAACGCCCTGCTCCCCGTAATACGCGATAATGGGCTCGGTGGTTTCATGATAGGTTTTCAACCGCGCCTGTACCGTTTCCGGCTTGTCGTCCTCGCGCTGGATGAGTTTATCCGCGATTTCAGGCGGCGGCGGATTGAACTTGAGGTTATAGACCGCACCCGTATCCGGGTCGCTGCGCCGCGCGCTCAGGCGCCCCACGATCTCCTCGTCAGGCACATCGATATTGACGGCCGCCTCGATTTTCTCGCCGCGCCCGGCCAGGAAACGCGTCAGCATTTCCGCCTGCGGCAGGGAACGGGGAAACCCGTCCAGGATATACCCGTTGGCACAGTCGGCCTGCTGCAGGCGATCGGCCACGATGTCGCAGGTTAACTGGTCCGGCACCAGCGCGCCGCTGTTCAGGTATCCCTGCACCTGGGTGCCCAGCGGGGTACCTTCCCGCAGATTTTTACGGAAGATATCACCCGTGGAAATATGAGGAATCCCCATTTCCTGCGCCATGC
>JAKJCY010000071.1 GCA_022706235.1 Candidatus Hydrogenedentota bacterium
GGTTGTGATAATTGCATGGACCGTCAAAGGGACTTTCCGTACACCCTCTAAGAGAAGTAAAGAACGCACCAGGCAGGGTTGCGTTTTACTGTCCTTTATGTCCCTTAAGTCCCTTGGTTTAGAATCCGTTTCTGAATTCAACGACCATTTTTGTGCCTTGTGCGGAATATCCTATCAACAAAAGCGAGAAGTTAAGTATGTCCTGATTCCGCGCGCAAGAAATGGCAAGGCTCATGAAAGACTGTGCCCGGTTACCGATACACGTTCGCTTGACGACACCGCGCCTTGTACGATAAGGTAACCCCAACCAACAAGGAGTTTCCCATGTTTAATGATTTCCATCGTTCCTTCCGCTTTTTGTTTGTGTGGCCTTTCCTGCCAATCCTTATTATATCCATCGTACATGCCCAGGCGCCGGCGGGAACAGACCCTGTTCCGGAAAACGTGTACCAGGGAGAACTGGTTTCTTTTCCGGGACCCTATGCCTTTCTGTTGCACCGGCCCCATATCATCCTGATCAACGATGACCAGCTGCGGGCGCTGTCGGACCCGGACGCGCAGGTGGACCTGAGCCTGACCTACGACAAGCGCGTGGAAAGCCTGCGCCAGATATGCGAGCGCGCCCAGGCGGCAGGGCAGCGCACGCTGATTATTGCTTTTGACTATTTCTTTTCCCAGTACCGCGAGGGCGGACAGAAAATCCCCCGGCAGTTGACCCCCGACCGGCCCGAATACATTGAATTCATCGGCAAAATCAGCCAGTTCGCGCAACAGTACGGAATCGGCCTTGAACTGAGCCTGTTGTCGCCGCTGGAAATCGGGCCGGGCTATCGCGAGGAAACGGGCGAATCCGGGCGGTGGATGCATTTCCGGAAAGGCCTGCGCGACCCGGAAACCGGCGCGTACAGTGTGGAACTCTGGCGGCAGTACCAATGGGGGAATAACAAGGGCGTGGTGGCCGTGGAAGACGCCGGGATACGCGTGTTCGCCTTTCGGGAATCCTCCGTGGGCGGCACGCCTTACCGGGTAGTGCGGCCCGAGGACATTGTCGAGATCACCGACACGGCCGCTGTCGAGGTGTTCGAGGGATTAAACCGCACCTCCGGCGACTACAGGGCGGTGCGGGTCCGCGTGCACGGGACCGGCAAGCCGGACGGCCGTGATCGTGTGGTGGTGGTGCAGCAATACCGCACGCCTGAAATGGATTACTTCAGCGATACGGCGCTGCCTTACCTTAAAAGCCTGTGCGACCGCTACGCGGACGCGGGGGTGAAACTCAACGGCCTGTATAGCGATGAAATGCATATCCAGCAGAACTGGGGCTACTTCAGCCACCATGATCACGGTCAGTTCGCGCTGCGGTACGTGAGCCCGGGATTGGAGAAGCGTTTTGCCGAAGTGTATGGTCCGGAATACGCCGACTTCGCCAAATACATGATTTATTTCGTGAACGGGCAGGAGGATTTCGCGAACGACCTGACCGCGAGAGACGAGGTGATGCACGTGTTCGGCGGCAGTCCGGAAGACATCCGGCGCACGGCGCTGATGCGGTCCAACTATTTCCGGCTGGTGCAGAACGGCGTGACCGATCTGTTCGCCGCCGCGAAACACCACCTGGAAGCGCGCATGGGATACCGGCTTGAAGCACGCGCCCACGCCACCTGGGCGGAAAGCCCCACCATCGACAAGTGGAACGTGGAACGCCAGCCCCATCCGCAACACCAGTATGAATACACCTCCAATTTTGTATGGTCGTGCACGGTCCACCAGGCGGCGTCGGCGTGCCATGATTATTTCAAGTGGAACGATTTTCTTACGGGCAACGGGAATGACCATCCCGAAGGCGGCTGGCTCGACCGGAATTATAACGCTCTGGCCCTGGCCTGTTCCACGGGCATCCTGAACGACGTGCCCTATTCCTACTGTGCGCACTGGGGCATGCCCGGGGTGGTCAGCCACCTGCGCAGCGCGTTGGCAAACGCCTTCGGCGCCTCAGGAGCGCCCTACTTCAGCATGGTGCAGGACATGGAACACCGCGACGTGAACGTGCTGATGTTGTACCCGCTGGACCTGGTGGCGGTGAACGACCGCTTTGGCAGTTGGATGACCCAGTATGGCTACGCGAATTTAGTGACCCAGGAGAAACTTCTGGAAATGGGCCGGGTCGAGAACGGTGCGGTAGTCCTGGGCGGCCGCCGCTTCACCACGCTGGCCACCCTGTTTGAACCCTTCCCGGAGACGGCGCTCTTCGATATGATGGGGCAGCTGGCCGAACAGGGCGGGCGTGTAATCTGGTCCGGGCCGCCGCCCGTGGTCAATCGAAAAGGCGAGCCCGCCCTGGAAGCCTGGCGCGCCCTCACCGGAACAGACTATACACCCACGCCGGAGGACGGCCTTATCCTGCCCGGCCGCAACGTTACCTTCACGGGCTCCCTGTCGGGGGTGCCGGAAATGACCGTACTGACGGACCTGTTGGTGGACCGGGTGTACCCAGTCAGCCCCGGCATGGGCACGGAAGCCGTGGCACGGGTCGGTAAACATGTGGTCGGCACACACCGCAGCCTGGCCGCGGGTTCCGTGACGGTGCTGGGGTTCCGTCCGCGGGACGACCAGTCGAAAAGCATGGGCTACGAGACCCGGCACTGGTTTGAGATTTTAAACACTCTCGGCGCCTATCCCGCAACAGGTATTTTCCCGGATGTCAATGACAACACGGAATACCTGTCGCGCACCTCGGACTTTATGTGCTGTCGTTTCCCGAACGGGGCGCTTGTGGTGGCGCCGCACCTGCGCGAACTGGAGGAAGCCTGGCCGGGCGGTTTCGCGCGCAAAGCCGAGGAAGACGCGAAACTGCTGGAAAACTTCACCCTGCCAGACGGGCGCATCCATCTGGAAGGGTTTAAGATAAACGGCAAAGATATCTCCTACGACGGCAGCCACGCCCTAACCTTCCGCGTCAATGACGCCAATGAACTGATCGCCTTTGCGGGATGCGACGCCCAATCCATCACCATAAACGGGAAAACCACCCCGTTCGCCGACCGGCCGATGCCACTCGTGGCCTGGGCGCCTGTGCGCGAAGACCGGCGCGTAGCCGGCGGTGCGGTGCTGCAACTCTTTTACCAGGGAGAGGGCGAACTGCGCGTGCCCATGCCCGGCGTGCAGGGACGGGTTGAAGTCTGCGCGCAAGGCCCGACACCGGGCAGCCGGGGCGCGGCGCTGACCGTCCGCGTTGAAAACGGCCTGCTGATCGTCAACGCGGAAGCGAAATTCGCCAACCACTGGATTTATGTGATACCGGAAGTCGCCATTTGACAGAAGAGATTTTTTAACCACGGAAATCACGGAAGCACACGGAAACATAAAGCGAATACGCTTTTTCAATTGCCCTGCCAACTGAAACACTTTGTTGGACTAAGCGCAAGCAAGAAGACAGAGCAAAACGTATTTGCCTTGCCCCGGGTCTTTTCTTTAGAGTAAGAAGATTGAAACTGGTAATGTAAATTAAAGGAGATGTTTCCGCCATGCCAAACCTTCTCACAGCGGTTAAGACCAAGGGAATCCTGGTGTCCGACGGTGGCTGGGGTTCGTTTCTGGTGGCACGCGGGCTGCGACCCGGCGAGAGCCCGGAACGCTGGAACCTGGACCACCCCGATGAAGTGCGCGGCATTGCGCGGATGTATGCCGAGGCAGGCGCGGATGTGGTGCTGACTAACACCTTCGGCGGCACACGCTTCAAGCTGGAACATTTCGGCCTGGCGGACCGTGTCGGGGAAATTAACGAGACCGCGGCGCGCCTGTCCCGGGAAGCCGTGGGGCCGGATAAAATCGTGCTCGCTTCGATGGGCCCCACCGGAAAAATCCTGATGATGGGCGATGTTTCCGAGGCGGAACTCTATGAAGCCTTCAAGGAACAGGCCGTTGCCCTCGAGAAAGGCGGTGCGGACGCGGTCACTGTGGAAACCATGACAGCCCTTGATGAAGGGGGTATCGCCGTGCGTGCGGCAAAAGAAAACACGGCCTTGACCATCGTGGCGTCCTTTACCTTTGACACTAAAACGCCCCAGGGCTACCGCACCATGATGGGCGTGTCGCCGGAAATGATGGCCGAAGCCATGCTCGATGCCGGTGCGGACGTGCTGGGCGCGAACTGCAGCCTGGGCTCGGGCGATATGGTGGAGGTGATTGCGGCGCTGCATGCGGCGGCGCCGGGCATCCCCCTGATTGTGCACCCCAACGCGGGCAAGCCCGAACAACAGCCCGACGGCAGTATTGTGTATCCCGAAACGCCCGCCTGCATGGCCGGCAATGTGCCCGCTTTGATAGACGCGGGCGCGTCCATCATCGGCGGCTGCTGCGGCACGGGCCCGGACCATATCCGCGCGATACGGGCGGCCGTGGACACGACGCTTGCGGGATAACCACATGCTGGATACTTCCCCCGCATACGAAGAACGAGCTTTCCATGTGATGGCGAAACCCGTGGGTTCCGCCTGCAACCTGCGCTGCGCCTATTGCTTTTATTTTGAGAAATACAAGCTGTACCCGGACCGTACGGAGCGGGTCATGTCCGACGCCGTGCTGGAGTCGTATGTGCGCCAGAATATAGAGGCGCAACACCGCCTGCCCGAAATCAACTTTGCCTGGCAGGGTGGTGAGCCGACCCTGGCGGGATTGGATTTCTTCCGTAAAGCCGTGGCGATGCAGGAACAGTGTGCGGCCGGCAAACCGGTGCATAATTCATTTCAGACCAACGGCATTCTCCTGGACGACGCCTGGGCCGCCTTTTTCGCCGAAAAAAAGTTTCTGATCGGCCTGTCCCTGGACGGACCCGAACGCTTCCATGACGCGTTTCGCCGGGACGCCGGCGGCGGGCCCACCTTCAGGCGGGTCATGACCTCCATGGAAACGCTGAAACGGCACGGGGTGGACTTCAATATCCTGGCCTGCGTGAACCGCGAGACCGCCAAGGCCCCGGAGGAAGTCTACCGTTTCCTGCGCGCCCACGGTTCCGGGTTCATCCAGTTTGTTCCCATCGTGGAACGCAGCGTGGAACCGGCCGGAGAGGATGCGTTGACCCTCGTTGCGCCAGATGATCCCGCCGATGCCCGGGTCACCGAATGGAGCGTGCGCCCCCGCGATTACGGCTTCTTCCTCGAAACGATATTCCGTCTTTGGGCACGCGAGGATGTAGGCAAGATCTTCGTACAACTTTTTGACACCGCCCTGGAAGCGTGGATGGGCTACGAACCCAGCTTGTGTTACTTTCGCAGCTGCTGCGGCGACGCCATGATACTGGAACAAAACGGCGACCTGTATTCCTGCGATCACTTCGTCTACCCGGAACATCGCCTGGGCAACCTGCTGGGAACACCCCTGACCGGGATGGCCGCTTCGCCGCAGCAACGCGCCTTCGGGGAAGCCAAACGCGATCGACTGCCCCGCCAATGCCGCGAATGCCCGGTCCTCTTTGTCTGTCACGGTGAATGCCCGAAGCACCGGTTTATGAAGACGGGGGACGGCGAGCCCGGACTCAACTACCTGTGCGAGGCGTATACGCATTTCTATACGTTCGTGGACCCCTACATGCGTTTCATGGCCAATGAACTGCGCCATCAGCGCCCCCCGGCGAATATCATGGAATGGGTGCGCCGCCAGGCCGTTGAAGCCGCAAAAAAAGCCGGTACCAAGTCCAACGACCCCTGCCCCTGCGGCAGCGGCAAAAAATTCAAGATATGCTGCGGGGCGACGGGAAAGACGTAATTCAGGGGGACATGGACAGAATGGACGAGATGGACGTCATGGACACTTGCGCCGCGTCCACACTGTCCATATCGTCCATTTCTTATTCAAACGCGATAGCCAGCACCATCATCAGCGCGAATCCCCCCAGCAGTCCGATGGTGGGAATATCCGTGCCCCGGCGCTGGCTTTCCGGAATCAGTTCTTCCGCCACGACGAAGATCATGGCGCCTGCCGCGAAGGCCAGCGCGAAGGGAAGAATGGGCAACGCGACCATGACCAGTCCCGCGCCCAACACCCCGGCGATGGGCTCCACGGCCCCGGAAAGGGAACCCAGGAGGAAGCTCTTGGTTTTGGACAAGCCTTCGCCCCGCAACGGCATGGCCACGGCGGTGCCTTCCGGGAAGTTCTGGAGCATGATGCCCACCGTCAGGGAAACCGCGCCGGCGAATCCCGCGCCCGGGATACCGGCCGCCGTAGCGCCGAAGGCAACGCCCACCGCCAGGCCTTCCGGAAAATTATGCAGCGTGATGGCCAGCACCAGCAGCGTGCTGCGCCGCCAGGACGTGTGCACCCCTTCCGGATCCTGATTGGCAAAACCGGGATGCAGATGCGGCAACAGCGCGTCAATCAGAAGCAGGCAGCCGCCGCCGAGCAGAAATCCCACGGCGGGGGGCAGCCAGGGCGGATAGCCCAGGCTTTCACTGATTTCAACCGCCGGCACAATCAGCGAGAAAAAACTGGCGGCAATCATGACCCCGGCCGCCGCGCCCAGCAGACCATCCAACACCGTGCGGTTGACTTCCTTGAGGAAGAACACGGGCGCGGCGCCCAGCGAGGTGGACAACGCCGAAAACAGCGTAGCCACAAGGGCTTGTAAAATCGGATTTGCATTTACCAGTGAATTCATACCACCTTCTTTTACTGTTTCGCTTTCTTGTGGGATGGCAGCCTTTTCCCGTCAACCCGGTTTCAGGTACAATCACGCATTATATAAGGGGACCGTACAGGAGTCAAAAGCATGCCTTTCTGGCTATTGGTCGGCATCGCTGTCGGCTTATCCATGGATGCCCTGGCGGTGGCGATTGGCGTCAGCATCAAACTGCGCAATACCACACCGCGCCAGGTATTCCGGCTGTCCTTTCACTTCGGCCTGTTTCAAGCCCTGATGCCGGTGCTGGGCTGGGCCACCGGCCAGTATGCCGCCGCCCTGGTCGCACAAGTGGACCATTGGGTGGTGTTCGGCCTGTTGTCGTTTATCGGCGGCAGAGCCATATGGGACGCTGTTTCGCAAAAAGAAAATCAAGAGCGTATCCTCAAAGACCCGACGCGCGGTTTGAGCCTGGTGTCCTTATCCCTCGCCACCAGCATGGATGCCTTTGCCGTCGGGCTCAGTTTCGGCATGCTGTCCGTAAATGTCTGGTATGCGGTGATCTCTATCGGCATTATCACGGGTATGCTTACCCTGCTGGGCATGCTCTTCGGCAGTTTCCTCGGCAGGCGTTTCGGTACTGTCATGGAAGTTGCGGGGGGACTTATCTTAATCGCCATCGGATTGAAGATACTGGTTGATCATCTTCTCGAATAACACTGTAGGCCTCCTGAAAACACAAGAATACGTCCGGGAGTATTTAATGAAAACCATAGCCCAAAAAAATAATTTTGTTGTCCTTCTCCTGTCTATAGTTCTATTCGCTTTATTGGCACAGATAACATGTGCGGAAACACCGGTTGTAGGCCTGGTCTATCCCGCATCTCATTATGAGATGTTGACCCAAAAGAACGAGGACCGCCTGGCGCGATACCGAAAGGCCGTAGCGGAACAGGGCGCTGAGATAGTGGTTATCGGACAGGGCATGGCCGATGGGCAAGTTGATGAAGTTCTGAAACGTATGGACGGCCTGCTCCTTCCCGGCGGCATTGACGTGGAGCCTGCGCGCTATAACGAGGCGCCCCATCCCAAACTCGAAAAGACGGACGCAGGGCTGGATGCGTTGGAATGGCGCGTCCTGGAATTCGCCCGGGACAATCGCCTGCCCGTACTGGGGATCTGCCGGGGACACCAGGTCATCAATGTCTTTTACGGTGGTTCCCTGTATCAGGATATTCCTTCCCAGCATCGGGGCGAGACGGAAGTCAAACATCGCGGCGGCAAAGGGATGCATGAAATAACCATTGCAAAAGACAGTCTGCTCCACACCCTGCTGGACACAGAGCGCTATGAAGTCAATACCTATCACCACCAGGCGGTAAAAGCGCTTGCGCCGGGATTCCGGAAATCCGCCTGGACGGACGATGGGGTTATCGAAGCCATTGAGAGCACGGGAAACGTCTTTATCCTGGGAGTGCAGTTCCACCCGGAAAAACTACTGGAAACGAAACCGGAACTGAAAGCCCTATTTTCCCGGTTTATTCAGGAAGTTAAAGAAAACGTCAAGACACTACCTCAGGATAGACACTGAATAATCCCGCCTGTCCATTGTATCAATGTATCTATTCGTTTATAATTAATGTATGATACGAAAATGGAGAATCCATAAATGACCCCGTTGGATATAAAACAGATGTCAACGTTGGAAAGAATTCAGGCAATGGAGATATTGTGGGATTCTTTGTGCCATGAGGAAGAGGAAATGCTCCCGCCGGATTGGCATGCCGAAATATTGCGAAGGAGAGGGCAGAAACTTAATTCCGGAAATTCCCGTTTCTTAACATTAGAACAAGTGAAGGCACTGTCCCGGACATGAACCGAAGGGAAGTCGTTATTCTGGAGGAGGCATTAGCGGACTTGGAAGCGGGGCGTAACTTTTACGACAGCCAGGAACAAGGGCTGGGTGATTATTTTTTTGACGTTTTACTCGCCGATTTGGAGTCTTTGTCGTTTTATGGGGGAATACATTCCATGCATTGTGGTTATTACCGTATGCCTGCAAAACGATTCCCATTTTCTGTGTACTATGAAATCCGTGCGGAAGTTGTTCTGGTAATCGCAGTTCTGGATATGCGTCGTAACCCGGCATGGAGCTACGCGAAACTACAAGATAGACCTTTAGATGATTGATTTCTATTCGCCAGTCAGTGGCTCGCCAAAGGTTCCTATAGTCACCCGTGCGCGAGCGGGTGCTTCCGGGTTGGCGTCGCAGGCGAAACTAATCTGATTGTCACCCGGCTCCAGTACCAGCGGCCCGCCTTCGGGTGTGACCCGCGCCAGTTCTTCCCCCTTCTTGCCGTACAGGATGCAGGTATTCATATCCTGAAATTCCACGCTGGCGCCGCAGGGGATTTCCACGGGAAATTTTATTGACACTCCGTTGACGGTCAAAACAGGATTCCGCACGGGGGCTTCCACCAGCGGTAACGCCTTGACGGGACTGAGGACGCAGGCTGCCGCGCCGGCGGGCGGCAGGTTGTTGTACCACAGCGAAAAGGATTCCACCGCGCCGAAATCCACATGTTCGCGATAGGTACTGTAGGCGTGATGCCCGTAGGGCCAGCCCAACTCGGAAATACGCTCACTTTCAAATTCCACGAGCGCGAAATACCTCCAGCCGGAGAAGTCCAGGGTAATGTAGTGATCGCCCATGCCGCCTGCGCCGGTATGGGCCGCGCTCAGTACCTGAAGGTTCAGCAGGGCACCGCTGTTATCCCCATGCACCCACAGGCCCAGGGCGGGTTTGTTCGCCAGATTCATCGGCGGCGTTGATGCGCGCCCGATCTGGGCCCAGCTGCCGGTTGCCGTGTCGCGGCTGCTGCTCGCGGTAAACCGGCCGCTGGCCTCACCCGCCTGCACCGGGTCGGTGACCCGCTCGAGGCCGGCCTGCACGCCGTCCGCGGTTTTGCGCAGGGCGAACGCGGCCGGGTCCGCAAAGTCCTCGACCAGGGCGGCCTCCGGCGAATCATAGGGCGCCACCCCCATAAGCGCCTCGATACGCAGGCGCGCGGGCTGTTGCGCAAACCTGTTATTCACGGTCCAGGCGGTGTTCCAGGGGTCGGGCGAATCCACCTTGTGCTTGTGATAAGCCGCCGGGCGGAACCGGGACGCGCCGTCTTCAGCCGTTTCCAACACGAATTCATCACGCGGGACGCGCAATCTGGCTTTGATGGGCTCGGGAACCGTGCCGGCATGGCGCAGGTCTTCGTAGCGTTTGAAGAGCGGCATCAGGCGCTGGTACAGGGGCATGCTCCCGATATTGTCCGGATTGACGCCCATGAGCGACAGGCTCATGCCGTTCCCCAGCGCCTTGCACAGCAGGTATTCAATATCATCGGGATAGGTGGGCTCGGACCAGGCGGAGGCGGCGCCGTCCTGCCAGTTCTTTACGGCCCACCAGCCGAGATTCATGGGCAGGTACATATCGCTGCCGTCGCTGTTCGCGGCGCAATGGACATCAATGAAACGCTTATGGGCCCGGGCGGGATGATCCCAGGCGCCCATGCGCGCGCGCACACACCACAGGTGGTGATGGAAGGTGCTCATCTCGAATAGCGCGGGCCGGTTAAGCCGGTTGGTGATTTCATACACGAACTTGGAACCGTAATGCCAGCTGTTTTCCCGGCCACCCAGAATGTCCTCACCGTCCAGGGCGTCCAGGTAGATCATATCGAACCCGCACTCGTTGAAGGTGTCCGCCGTGTTGGCCGCCACTTCCTCCAGCAGCGTGGAGTCCGCGTCCGGAGTGAACAGGCCGAAGCATTCCTTCAGTTTGTATACCGGCGCCCCCGCCGCATGGGCGGCCGCCTGGGTGCCATGGGCGCCGCGTTTGCATTCCGTAAAGGCGAAAGGCGCTTCTTTCGCTGTCCCCGCGAAAATGATCAACTCGTTATCTATCTGGAGCGTGACGCTGTTGCGCGCAAAGAAGCCGGTTACCAGGGAGATATCCGCCGTGGATTCATTCACTGGGAGGACCGTTACCGCCTCATCCACCGCCGTCGTCAGGGTGAAGGTGGCGTCCTTGCCCAGGCGCGGGTCGGGTACGGGCGTTACATAAGGGGAATCCTTGGCGATGAAAAAGGCGTAGGTGTGCAGCCCGGCGGCGATGCCTGCGGCGTGCAGCTTGTCCGTCACTGCCTTCACACTGGCCCGCCCGTTGGGGAACAGTGTTGGGTTGGGCGCGTAGTCGCCGAAGCGCAGCGAAGAGCCCGTGTGAAAGTCTATCTGGTTGAATCCCAACTGGTGCACCAGGTCAATCCACTGGTCCACGGTGGCTTCCGTCAGGGAACCAAAATCGAAGAGGTAGGAACCACGGTTGCCCGGCGTGTCCAGGGCCCAGGGGCCCCCTATAGGCGGCAGGCTGGCATCCTGCTGTTTTGGGAGGCCCGGCGCCGCGGCTACGGCGTCTTTCAACACCTCCCGCAACAGGTTCGCCGGCGCGGCCGCCACCGCCACGGACGCGCCCGGGATGCCAAAGCGCTTATATGCCGTGGCCAGCAGTTGTTTCGAGGGGCCGGGAATGTCGGGTACATTGGTCTGCAGGTCCAGGGCCAGCGCGCAGGCCGCAAAGGTATCGTCAAGGGTGCCCTTGAGTTGCAGCGGCACATTCAGGAAGGTCATTTCATCCACCTCCGCGTCACTCAAGGACAACACGGAAAGAATGAAATACCGGGGCAGCCGTTCCACGCGCAAGATCGCCTCGATGCCGCTTTCGCCAAATACAACATGTAAGGCTTCACCCTCCGCCTTCACTGCGGAGACATCATAGGCGGCCTCCCCTTTCCGAATCCGGCAGAAGGGAACGCTCAATTCCGGGGTAATGAGATTTTGGCCGGTTGCCTTGTCCAACAGGACGATGGTGCGTCCCGTCCCGTCCAATTCCCATCGGGCAAATTCCGTTTCCACCACGGGACCTTCCGCGAAGGCTGCCGGCAGGGTAGCGATGCCGATCAGAAAAACACACAAAACCACTGGACTACGCATGGCCACATCTCCCGAAGGTTTGAAAGGATATAGTTTGGAGGGCCTACGACGAATGCCGGGGGCGGAAACGATACAGGGCTGTGATTCCAATGAGGACAAGAAACGTCAACAGAGCAAAGTGTCCGCCCGGTGTTACCGCCGGGGTGGTCTTTAGCACTTCCACATGCACCGGTCCGAAAACACGGGGGCTTTTGGAGCCATCGTCATATTCGCAGGTGTAGTCGCCGCTGTCCGAAATACTCAGGGACATGATATGCAGGGTGCGCCAGCGGCTGCCCTGTATGGAGCCAATGTCATTCAGCGGCTGCCCGTCCTTCATCCATTGGAAGGTGGCATAGGATACCGGGTCGGGCACCACCAGGCAGAACATGTCGCCCTCGCTGAAAACGCCGCCTTCCGTATTGGCGCAGCTGGATTCAAGGGTGATAAAGGGGGTCAGTGCCGCCTGGATATAAAGGTCGCGTCCGCCCAGGGGCATAAAATAGTCGTACTCCTCCTGGTTGGTATAGCCGTCGCCATCGGCGTCTCCGTTGAAGGCCAAAAAGCGCGACAGCATCCGGTAATTCATCGGGTCGGGCACGGTAAGTTCCAGTTGGATCTCTTCGTAACTGGTTGCCGCGAAAACAAGGGCCGACGGCAGCAGCCTGGAAACGTTGTCACCCAGAAGGAAATAAGCCGAGAGAATGCTGTCCAGCCCGCGCAGTACCGACAGGGCCAGGCCGTCCACGCCGCCGAGGTCAACGCGCATCTGGGCAAGGTTTTGCTCCCACGCGGCGCGCAAGATGTCGTGGCTGATACCGCCGAAAGGACGCAGGTCCAGGTCAGGATTGCGCAGGCACGCCCGGATCAGACCGAACTCACAACTTTCAAGCATTCCGTTGCCGTAGATTTCAATATCGGGTTCCATTTGAAAACCACCGTTGGCGTCACACACATCCGGCGCAAAACTGAAGCCATTAAGCTGTTCCGTATAGGGCGCACTTGCCGTGTCCAGGTAAAGCAGGAATGCGTCAAAATCATCCTCCTCGATGGGCGGTGGGTCCTGGTACGTCAAAATGCCGTTAAAGCTGAACAGGCCGTTGCCTGTTCCGGGCCCGCCCAACGGGTTATCGTCAAGATCACGAATCGTATCGTCATCCACCACCTCGAGGCGAACCGTACCGGCGCCGCCGTCCAGGGCGACCGTAACCGTATAGGTATCCCCTGAACCGGATACGCCACTAACAGAGAGGGCCTTGGTTTCCAGAGAAGGCGTGAAGTCGGAGGCGTCCACGCCAGTTACCGCTTCCGAAAACCGCACCAGGAACTCGGCCTGCGCGGCGGTGGCGCTCAGCAACTGTACCTCGAGGACGCGCGGCCAGGACAGCCATTCCGCGTAAAACTCGTCCATGCAGCGTCTGGCCACCACCTTGTATCCGTCCGGGGTAAGATGAACGTCGCCGTCCACCAGCGCTTCCGCCGGTGCCGTGTAGAGAATATTGCCGCCGGGCATGGGATCGTAATCGGGGTACCCGCCGGGATAGGGAACGGAAAGTGGGGGAATGGGCGGGTCCGCCTGCGGGATGCCATAGGTGTATTGCATGAGGCCGAGATTGTGGATATAGAAAACGCGATCTTTTCCCTGTACCATGGCCAGTTTCTTCTGCTCCAGCGCGGTAATGGCCTGGTTTGCTTCTGTAGGCAGCACCTCCACATAATCATGATCAGCGAAACTGTATCCGCACAGTCCGATACGGATATCGGGGCGTAGCGCGAGAATAAAGTCAATGGCCGTTTCTATGTCCGCCGTGATGGCGTTGAACAAATTTTCCTGTTGCGCTGCGCTCATGGAGGGCAGCCAACGGCCGTACAGAATGTCATTGCCGCCCAGGCTTAAATGGACAATATCTATGGTCGGATGCAGGGCCAGCTCTTCGGCCACAATGGCGAGCATGGCCGGCGCGATGAATTCATCGGCCTGAATACCGACCACGGAGGTGCGAAACCCGATGGACCGGTAATTTTCACACCCGGCATTCTCTGGCAACACCTCCTGGTAGGTGTCGAAAGCCTGCATCAGCGCGCTCCAGCTGTCGCCCGCGAGCAGGATGCGCGGCACGGGATCAGCGGCGGCCGGCACCGTAAGCATCAACAGGGATACCACAATCAGGCTGAACCAATTCAGTCGGAAATAAACGTGTTGCATCATGTGAATTACTCCTGAAATTTCCCAAGGGATATACAAAAAGACCTGCAAACCGTAACTAAAAATGATTACACAAAACAACTAAAAAAACTGTTATGTTCCCTGGACGCAAGTGTACGCGCTTCGGACAAACATAACCCTAAAACTGCATAGGCAAGTATAGCACAAAATAAGAGGAAAATTTTGGTTTATACCCGCATTATAACGATGCCGGCACCATACGCAAAGGCATGGCCGCAATGTGCTCTCCCAAGGCATAGGACTGCGAACCGGGGTATACGACAAAAAGGCGGTCCAGTTTAAGGTCATCAAGGACCACGTGCATGGCTTTGATCGGGCGAGGCGCATCCTGATTCGTATTCAGCCTGCAGTGTATTTTTTCGAGCGCAAAACCTTTCAGGAAAATTGCCAGACACTACCGTTAATTTTCAAGGATCTTTTCAGATGAGTCAAGTTTCCTTTGCTATTCAGTACTTAAGTAGATTCAGAGCGTTTCCGGCAACACCAGGGTGCCATACTTCTCCCATAGACGTCGCGCAACGCTAATCGTATCCCCTGAAGGTTTATCCGGATAGGATTCCTTTCCACGGGTCCAAGTGGCCTCCCAGTCGCGTATGTCCTTTTCAAACCTTTCCGAATCAAAGGGTGTTCCCGCCTGCAGGGAAGCCTCCAGGCGCTGCAGGAACCGCTGCCAGCGCGGCAGGTAGAAGCCTGTGGTCAGGCCTGCCCACTGCTTGGCCGCGTAGTCGTTCAGGGGACTGTCCGCAGGGCCCCAGAGGGTAATCTGGTTGCGGGCGTTCCATTCGTAATGGGCCTTCTCCGCTTCCGTTTGGCCCCACTTGCGCGCATCGGCAATCCAGCGGCCGAGGAGGAATTCCTCCCGCGTGGCCAGCAGATCGTCCGTATCGCGCAACAAGTCCAGAAAACGTTGCCCCGCTTCGGTTAACCGTTCGCGGTCACCGGCATGGTAGGCCGCCGCTATCGCCGCCCGGAACGGCACCGCCAGGTCCGACAGCACCTGGCGCAACACGTGCACCACATCATACCGATACGCCTCACAGGCGCCCAGTGCATCCGCGGCGGCTAGCAGATGGGAACAGGCCCGCGCCAGTTGCGCCACATCATAGTCGCGTTTGGTTCCCGGCTCCGTTGCCGCGCTATCCAGCCCCGGCCGCATGCACAGGTCCGAAACGGCGCGACCGGGCACCTGGTAGGCCGTTGCCAACAATAGCCGCCACGCCTCCGTCGCATCCGGGTTATCCTGCCCGTACCGGCGCCGCGTGTAGGCGGTAACCCAGGCGTTCAGGTCGGGACACGCCGGACGCCAGAACAGTTCGCCCATCAGGTCGAATACCACGGGGTTGTAATCCAGCCCTTCCATGATGAGCCCTATGCCTTGCAGGTCGCCCCGTTCCGCGCTGTTCATGGCCTTGTCGAGGTTCTGCGTGATCTGCGGCAGACCGCCGTGCAGGGTCACCTGGTTGCCGAAATTGTGAATGATGCTCCATATCCAGGGTTTCTCGTAAAAAGCCTCCGTGAGTTCCCACGCGGGTTTATGTTCGCACCATAAATCCAGCACCAGCATGTTGTCGTTCGGCAGCGCTGTTAATAATGCTTCCGTCTGGGCTTCCTTCCAGAATTCAGGATTGTTGACGAAGAGCCAGCCCTGCATCAGCCAGACCGCGTCGGGGTCGGCCGCCGCCATACCGCCATACACCGCCTCCGCCATAGCCTTGATAAAAACGGGGTCATCGCTCGGCGGCGACATCTCGATGAAGGTGTCCGACGCGTAGTAATGGTTCGTTCCGAACAGGCGGGTCTGCGTCTCAATGAAGCGCCGACCGACCTCCAGAAACAGAGGGTCCTGCGGGTCCACGAACGTAGTGCCCGGGAACCCGCACCAGCTGGGCAGCTGCTGGTAGCGCGCTTCCGGCCGCACCTTGGAAAGCGCTTCCGGCACATGGCCGGTAAATCCCTGTAATACGGGGGTCATACCAAAGGCACGCTCCCGTTTCAAAATCTTTTGTTGCAGGGCCGCGTGCCGGTCTATCCAGTCCTGCGTTAACGGACCGCCCCAGTCGTCCATGCAGCCCATCCAGCCGAAGGGCAGGTAGGCCGGGCCCACAAAGAACGCGTCCAGGTCGGCGTCGCTCAACCCCAGGTCCCGGTACACCGCCTGCCAGACCGCCTCCTGCCCCGTCACCGCCAGCGGCAGGTTGACCCCCTGTAGCGCCATCCAGTCAATCACCTGCTCCCACTGCGCCCAGTCCCAGAACGCCATGGAGTAACTGAATACACAATAGTTGAAACAGTACCGGTAGCGGAACGGGGTGACAACGCGTATTTCTTCCTCCGGCATCGGCAGCGGGTCGGGCAGATCCGGCGACGCGCTCCAGGGCGATACGTTCACCCCACAGCAGGTTTTCAAATACCAGTTCAACGCCGAAGCCAGGGCAACACCGGTCGAACCGCGCAACACCATCTTGCCCTCTCGCCCTTCCACTTCGAACACATCCAGACCGTTCTCCTGCGGCAGGACCTCAAACAAAAACGCCTCTGCATGCTTCGGGAGCAGGCGCGACACCAGGCCCCGGGCGGCATCTTCTCCAGTTTCCGCCGGGGCGGGAATACACCACCAAAGCAGGGCCATTGTCCACACGACCGGCAGGAGACGTCCGAACATTCCCGTGTTTTTCATTGCTCTTCCTTAAGGTGTGGCGCAGCCGGGTATGGCACTTCCGAAGAAGCTATTGAAGCTATGGCCCGGGTGTTCAGGGCCGCTGCTTCGCCTCCGCCACAATCGGCGCCAGGTCAAACCCGAGCGATTCCCCTTTGCTCAATTTACCGCGCGCGGAACGGACGGCATCCTCCGCGCCGGGCGGCACATCCTGCCCCGTCCACCAGTTCATCCGTTCACTATAACACCACGCATATCTGTCCGTGGTCTTCAGCGCGTAATAGACGTTGTGTTCAAACCATTTCGGCCGTTCCTCGGGCGTCATTTTGTTACCCAATACCGGGTCGGCACGCAATCCGAAGTACTGGTCCACGTACAGCGCCGAACCCGCAAGTCCGTGGTGGTCATACGCGGACCACAACGCGGGATCCACCAGGTACCGGGCATTCTGTTTCATCCGATGATAGGCTTCGTAATATCGTTCCGTGGATTCGTAGTAGTAGGCGTTTTCATTGCCGTCGGTCAGCGTTGCGGCGGGGTCAGCCGCGTCCAGCATGCCGTTCAAGAACGCGGGATACAACCCATATGGGTGCAATTCCATCGCTTTTGCACGGGCGGCAGGGTCGGACGGCCGGCACAGTTCATCAAAAAGAGCAAACTGGTACAGGAACAGCATCTGCGGGTTGGGCAGTTCCCGCTGGACCGCGCGCATGAATTGGGCGCCGCGCATCCGCACCTGAGCCCGGTATTCGTCAAAGGATTTTTCCGCCATGTGCGCCACTTCCGCATAGTTCCAGGGGGTTTTGCCGTAGGGTTCCGGATCGAAGCAGATGCCGACACATTTTCCCAGCCGTGCCGCCCTGGCCACCAGGCCGGTGTTCCCCTCAATCACACGCCAGTGGTCATCGTTGAACCAGTCCTGTTCAGAGGCCGCCCACATAACGACGAAGTTATCGGTGAACGTTTCCCAGGCGATATTGGAAACGTGCTCGTAATCCTCGGCAAACTGCGCGGCATCCATCGGTTTCGGGTCCAGCACGTTGCCGCCGCCCTTGAGTTTGAACACCAGGCCATCGAACGGTTTCTTCTCCATCTCCCGGATATTGGCGCGGATATAGTCCGGGGTGGGTACATCCCAGCCGTACTCAATGAGTTTTTTCTCCAGCATCACCGGGCCATTTACCGGCTCTCGGCACCACGCCGTGGCGGTAATGGCCAGCATGAGCGCCAGGGCGCCTGACAAGGTTGTTCTATTCATGGATAATGCTCCTTTTCGGTGCCGAACTCAGTAAATAGTATGCTTTAAAAGACCCTTATTTTTTCTGTATCAGGCACGGCTTCTGGCGCCGCTATCATTGAAACAATCCCGAATATGGGGAAAAAGAATGTTGGCTATACCGTCGGGTCGACAATCCTGCCCGCAAACAACATGCTGCCCGTAGCGTTATCCCGGATCAGGAATACGAAGGGATGGTCGGCGCGAAAGGTCAGGGGCCGAATAGAGGCCTTGTCCATGATGACCGCCGTGGCCGCCGCCGCTTCCGTGCCTTCTTCATTCACGTCCACAAAAGCCTTGTGCACCACCTTACTGATAAACAGGTCTTTCCGCCCCGTCATGCCGGAAAAATCGGCATCTGAAAAGGCACGGGGCATCCCCATTTCGGCAAGGGCCGACGACAGTTCAAATTCGCAGGTGGTCTTGAATTTGGGCAGACTGATGGACACTTCCGACGGGCTGGTATTGGCCAGGTCCGCCAGCCAGGCCATCACGGTTTCCTGCTTCAGCTGGTCCTCGAATACCGCCAAGCCATCCTGCTGTTCGGGCAGAAACACGACCATGGACAACGCGTTGCCCGTATAGGGCAGTTCTATTGCGCTGAAACCGTCGAAGCGCCGGAATTTCACGTCTGTACTCTGGTTCATCATCGACACTTGTACGGTTTTTTCCGGAGCAACAAAAAAGTCCGCGTCCCGTGTTCTTTCCTTCTCAAACTGGCTGAACCAGTTGCCTTTGAAATAAATGGCATTGCAGAGGACCAGCGCGGTAGCGGGCTCAAGCATGCCCTGTTTAATGAGGTCCTTGATTTTCTCCCGGGTTTGTTCCTCCACCCAGGTATTGATTTCCACGCGCGCGGCCTCAGTATTCCCCGCAAAATCCACGAAACGCACCCCCGCGCCATAGTGGGATTTCGTCAATTCAAGAAAACTGTCGAGAAACGCGTAGCCCTGCTGTGCCCACAGGGCGTTTGCGATACTGAGTTGCACGTTCCCCTTTTCCTGGACAGCGTTCAGCTGGGTTTGCAGGTGTGAAAACCCGCCATGCACCGCCTCCTGTTCCCCGGACAGGTGCAGCACGGCCGCCATCTCCGCTTCCGTTTCTCCGCGCGCACCGCCATAGGTCATGGCCAGGGCGGTCGAAATGCTGTAGGGCGAGAAAAACAGGTTGCCGTCCCGGTCGCGGAGTTGCTGGTATAGATCGAAGCAGAAGGTGGTGTTGCCGCGCGCCTGGGCTTGCGGGTCAATAAAAGTCGTGGGCGAAGATAGACAGGCCGCCGCGACAACCGCGGCAATTGGGAGGGAAAGAATCGTCATGGCGGAACTCCTTGTATTGCACAGGTTTTCGAAGTGAAACCACAGGTGCACCGTGTTTATTATAGCACGGGGATGAAGAGACGGAACGGTAATCGGGTATATAGGATAAGGCTGGGTGGAATATAGCAGGGAGACAGGGAGATGGTTTTATAGGACTTATAGGACCTATAGGACCTATGAAAAGACGATGGCACCTTGTCGCCGATACTCCGGCGGTTACCTTTCCTTTATCATCGTTTGGCAAGCGTGCTTATTTCGGGTCGTTTTTCCGTTTATCTCTTTCTTTGGTCCGCACACGGGTCATACGCTCTCGCAGGCCCCCTTCGTTAAGGAAGGCTTCTTCCAATTGGTGGATCTGTTGGTCAAGAAGGTAATTCGCCTGGTGAATGAGGCAAATCAAAATATTGGCTACTACCGGCGCAGGACGGGTTTCTATAAACGGCTTGAAGGTTTCGTAAGTGGCCTCGGGATTGGCCCCAAGTTTACGAATAAAACGGGCCTCTTGGGAGTTCTTATCCCAAACCGGTTGTTCACTGACGTCCAGGTAATCCCGGAAGTCTTCCAGCAATTCTTCAAGGCTTCCCCGAGCTACCTCTATCAGTTTTACCTCACCCTCTTTTGAAGTACCACGCACCTGACAGCCTTCCACGATGTTCTGCTTACCGGAGCGAGCCGCTTGGACCATTTGTCCGATGTTGCGATCGTATTTGTCAAGAAACCTTTGACAAAAATGCACCGTGCCCAAATAAACGATTTTGGCTTTCTTGTAAGATAAAAGGTTTTCGTAACCGCCATGAGGTGGGATGAAACCTTCGGACATGGTGGGTTCCTTTCGGTTATTACGTTATCATTAACAGTATCCGTTTTATAGGTCGTATAGGCCCTATAGGTCCTATAAAATGTTCGTCATGCTCGCTGGCGATACACTTTCCTTCTTCTTTCCGTTACACCGCACCCATCACGGTTCCCCAATACACACCAGCGAATTCAGCGTGCGCGCGTAGATGCGCTTATCCAGGAACGCAGGTGTGGCGACGGCACCATCGCCCAGGGACAGGGCGGCCTGTTGCTCATAGGTGTCGGCGTTCTTGAAAATCAGCGTTATGCCTTCCTTGTCCACCACGTAGATCCGGTCGCCGACCTGTATGGCGGAGGCAAAGAAGGGATTCTCATGTTCATGGACCCAGGCAACCTCCCCGTCTTCCGGACGGAGGCAGATGATTTCCCCCCGCGAGGTGAGCAGGTAAAAGAAGGTGTCCGTGGCGAGAGGGCTGGAAATGTCCGGCAGGGAATCATAAAACTGCCACACGATTTCGGCTTCGCCGCCGGATTCTTTCGGCGGGCGTATGGCCGAAGCATCCGCGTAATCATTGGCCGTAAAGAACATGCCCGCGCCGTAGCCGGGGCTCGGGCCGATTTCACCGGACAGGCATTCAATGCTCCATAGCAGGGTACCCGCGCGCGGTTCGTAAACGTCCAGATTCTTGGTGGACACGAGACCAAGCATGGTGTTGTCCGGCGCACCGGCGAGGATGGGCGATGCCCACGAGATATGTTTCCGTTCCTGCTTCCAGGCTTCCGCGCCGGAGTCCAGGTCAAAGGCATAGAGGGCGCCGTTCTTCCGCTGGTCATATTGCACCAGCAGGAGCTTTTCGAAAATAATCAACGAGGAGCCGTGCCCGTAATGGTTGTCGGGCACGCCGAGAAATTTTTCCCAGCGCAGCGTCCCGTCCTTGTTCAGACAGGCCAGGTGTCCGGTGCCGAACAGCGCGCAGGCCACCTCGCCCTGGGCCGCAAGGCTTGGCGCCGCGTAGCCCGTGTCTTCATTGACTTTGGGCAGTTCAACGGGCGCACCTGCCGACGGGCCCACGCGGGTGCGCCACAGCAGTTCGCCCGTGTCGGCCTGGAAACAAAACACCTCCCGCGTTT
>JAKJCY010000072.1 GCA_022706235.1 Candidatus Hydrogenedentota bacterium
GCACATCGATACAACGCAACAGGGGCAGGCCCGCGTCAATCAGAGTGGAAAGCTGCCGGGTCATGACGACAATTTCCTTGGTCTTGACGCCGCCGAAATAAAACTCATTCAAGCCGCCCTTACCCTGACGCATCGCGCGCCGTTCGTCGGCGCGGGTCGCTTCCTTGATATGCGTCGGGAACAGGCCGAGGCTGCGCACATCATTGAGGGCAAGGGCCTGCGTGTCGGACTGCATGATGCCGAACACCTGTTTTCCTTCCCGGTTCAGGGCGCGATAAGCATATTTAGGCATGGCTGCAACTCCTAATCTTCATAAGAATCGGTTTTCGCAATCACTTCCGCAGGACTGGTAACGCCTTGTATGCATCTAATAAGCCCTTCCTCCCGCAAGATCACCATACCCTGGTTTTTTCGGGCATAACGGCGCAATTCATGGGCCATGGCGCGTTCCAGAATCATTTCACGAACGGTCTCGTCCACCAGCATGATCTCATACAAGCCAATACGGCCCATATACCCCACATAGTCGCAGGCGGCACAACCCTTGGGACGGTACAGGGCGAACTTCGGGTCCTTACGGTAGGCTACAGGCACTTGTAATTCATCCAGTTCCGCAGCATCTGGGACATAACGCTCGCGGCACACCTTGCACAACACGCGCACCAGGCGCTGGGCGAGCACCGCCTCAAGGGAGGCCGTAATCAGGAACGGTTCCACATCCATATCGAGCAGACGCGTAATGGTTTCCGGGGCGCTGTTGGTATGCAGGGTGCTGAGCACAAGATGCCCGGTCAGCGAGGCTTCCACCGCGATTTGCGCGGTTTCGAGGTCGCGGATTTCTCCCACCATCACAATATCGGGGTCCTGGCGTAATATGGACCGCAGACAGGCGGCAAAGGTGAGACCCACCTCTTCATGCACCTGGCATTGAATCAGCCGTTCGATTTGAAGTTCCACCGGGTCTTCCGTGGTAATAATTTTGACTTCAGGCGTATTGAGCACGGCGAGGCACGCATAGAGCGTGGTCGTTTTTCCACTGCCTGTAGGGCCGGTAACCAGCATGATTCCGTTGGGTTTACTGATAACACGATTCACTTTTTTGAAGTTTTGCGGGGTCAGGCCCAGATGCTCCAGTTCGATGCGCACCGCGGTGCGGTCCAGGATACGCATCACCACATTCTCCCCGTACAACGTCGGCAACGTAGCCACGCGAACGTCAATAAGACTGTCGCCAATTTTCAGTTCAATACGCGCGTCCTGGGGCAGTCGCCGCTCGCCGATATCCATGTTGCTGATGATCTTAACCCGTGAAACCAGCGCAATACTGGCATTTTTGGGAGGATGCACGATTTCATGGAGGACCCCGTCAACGCGGATACGGATACGGAATTCCTCTTCATACACTTCAAAATGGATATCGGAAGCGCGCTTCTGCAGCGCGGTCAAAAAAATAAGGTTGACAATCTTGATGACTTCAGGCTGTTGGGCCAGTTCAACCAAGTTGTCCACATTGGAAATGATTTCCTGCTGGCCCAGTTCTTCCAGCGACAAATCCTCGGTGCCGACACGGTCCTTGAGCTCTTCCAGCAACGCCCCCACGGACCCGACCTCGAACGCATAGCACCGTTGCCACGCGGCATGGATGTCGTCCGGATTGCTGACGGCGCCGCGCACATCCATACCGGTGATATGGCGGATATCGTCAAGCGTCTGGATGTTGAGCGGATCCGCCATGGCCACAACCAGCACCCCGCTATCGATGCGGACCGGAAGCACATTATAAAAGCGCGCCACATCGCTCGAGATGAGTTTAAGCACCTCCGGGGCCACATTGGTATGGGTGACATCAATGCGGTCCATCCCCTGCTGGACGCTGAGCGCCTCGATAATGGCCTGCTCGTTGACATACCCCATGCTGACCAGGGTGCGGCCGAGCAAGTCCCCCGTCAAATGCTGGCGCTGCAGAGCCTCATCGAGCTGGAGCGGTGTGATGGCGCCCTGCTCGATCAGAATCTCGCCTAATTTGAGTTTGGTTTTGGTGACAGGAGACATCGTTTTTTTTCCTGGTTACACGAGACCACGGGCTCAGCCGGCGCGCTTCGTCTGGCCTGCGGCGCCCGGCGTCCCGGCGGCGGGCCCCGGTCCGCCTTCCAGCCCGAACGCGCGCGCCTGATTCTCGAACTCGTCAGGCATCTGCGCCTTGGACAACAGTTCTTCGTAACTGCAGATGCCCTTCCGGTAAAGGGCCAGCAAGTGCTCATCAAGCAGGTTCATGCCATACTTGTGGCCGGTCTGAATGGAAGAGGTAATACGATATGACTTGTTCTCGCGGATAAGGTTCTGGATGGCCGGAGTGGTGATCATAATCTCAAAGGCGGCCACGCGGCCGAACCCGCTTTTGCGCGGAATCAGCGTCTGTGAAATCACCGCCTTCAAATTGCCCGACAGCTGGGTGCGAATCTGTTCCTGTTGATTTGTGGGGAAAGCGTCCACAATACGGTCGATGGTGCGGACCGCCCCGGTCGTATGCAGTGTACCGAACACCAAATGGCCCGTTTCCGCCGCGGTCACGGCCGCTTCAATGGTTTCCAAGTCGCGCATTTCACCCACGAGGATCACGTCAGGATCCTGGCGCAGCACGCGGCGCAGCGCTTCGGAGAAGGTGGGCACGTCCACGCCCACCTCGCGTTGCATGATGATACTCTTTTTGTGGGTATGATAATATTCGATGGGGTCTTCAATCGTGACGATATGCTGGTCGTAATTCATGTTGATATAGTCAATCATCGTCGCCAGTGAGGTGGACTTGCCGGAGCCCGTAGGGCCTGTCACCAGAATCAGGCCCCGCGGAATGGTAATGACCTCCTTCAGGCTGTTGGGCAGGCCGATTTCTTCGAAGGTCATGATCTTCCGCGGAATAAGGCGCAGCACAATGCCCACATAACCGCGCTGCTTGAAAATCGAGACACGAAACCGAGCCACGTCTTCAAAGGCGAAGCCAAAGTCGGAGCCGCCGACCTCCTGCAATTCCTGCTGGTTGTCCACGGACGCGATGCTTTTCATGAGGCGTTCCGTGTCTTCCGCGGTCAGAGGGTTATCGCCAAAAAATTGAAGACGGCCATGCACGCGTCCGATGGGCGGACTGTCCACGGTAATGTGCAAGTCCGAGCCGTCCCGGTCCACGAGCATGCGGAGTAAGCTGACAATTTCATACGCCATAAACCGTTACCTTTCCGCCCCGGCCGCCGCCATGACCTCTCCGGCGGTATGGGGAATGATTATTGGAGTTTCCGACGGCATGATGAGAGGTTCATCGACGCGCGTGCGGCGGTTCACTTCTTCAACAGTAGTAATACCCTGTTTGGTCTTGTTCCAGGCATCCTCGCGCATGGTAACCATCCCGTCGATACGGGCCTGCCTGCGCAACGCCGTGGCGCTTTCATTCTGCATGATCATGGTGCGAAGTCGGTCATTGGTGAGCAACAACTCAAAAACGGCCAAACGGCCGCGATAGCCGGTCTGATTGCATTCTTCGCACCCGGCGCCATGAAACAGGGAAACTTCATCCCAATTGACATCCAGCCCCAGGTTTTCTTTTTCATCATTCGGGGGGGTATATCCTTCGCGGCAGTTGTTGCACACGGTGCGCACAAGGCGTTGCGCTAGTATGGCGCGCACACCCGAAGCGACCAGGAACGGCTTGATACCAATATCAATCAACCGGGTAAACGAACTGGCCGTGTCATTGGTATGCAGCGTGGAAAACACCAGATGGCCGGTCAACGCCGCCTTGATGGCGATTTCCGCCGTTTCCTGGTCACGAATCTCGCCGACCATCACGATATCCGGGTCCTGGCGGAAAATGGAGCGCAACGCACGGGCGAAGTCCCAGCCGATGTCATGTTGTATCTGCACCTGGTTGATACCGGTCAACTGGTATTCCACCGGGTCTTCTACCGTAATGATTTTTCGGTCCGTCGTGTTGAGTGTATGGAGCGAACCGTACAAGGTCGTCGTTTTCCCGGAACCGGTCGGACCGGTCACGAGAACCACACCGGTGGCATGATGGACCAAACGCTCCCATTGTCTCAGATGATCCGTGGAAAAGCCCAACTGGCCAAGACCGAGCAGAAGGCCGCTCTTGTCCAGAATACGCATGACGACACTTTCACCGTAAACGGCGGGAAGGGCGCTTACCCGAAGGTCGATCACTTTCGAGCCCACCGTCATCTTGATACGCCCGTCCTGAGGAACACGCCGTTCTGAAATGTCCATGCCCGACATGATTTTAAGGCGGGAAATAATGGACCGCTGCGCACGCTTGGGCGGCACCGGCATTTCCTGCATCACGCCGTCAATGCGGTAACGTACCTTCAACATGGTTTTTGCGGGTTCGATATGAATATCACTCGCCCGCATGCGATATGCCTCCATAATTAACTGTTGCACATATCGCACCACCGGACTGTCATCGTCCATTTCAACAGCGCCGGTAACGGAAGAAACGGCTTCCTGGGCATCCTTTGTATCCAGGCCCATGCTGTCGATACTCAGGTCTTCGGCCGACAGGGAACCAAAGGATGCCAGGGAGCTGCTTGAACCTGCGCTGCCGGACATGCTGCTCAGGGAACTCACGCTGCTGGCGCTGCTCGCCGAAGAAAGCATAGACTCCACAGTGTCCCGCTGATGCCCGTAATAACGCCCCAGGGATTCTGAAATATCTTCCTGGGTCGCCAGCACCGGTTCCACCGGGCGATCGAGCAGGCGGGCAAGATTATCCAGCGTGTTGATGTTGGTCGGATCCGCCGTGGCCACCACCAGCGCCGTACCCCGCTCCTCCACGGGAACCACGCGGTACAGGGTGGCAATCGCGCCGTCCATCAACGCGCGCACGCGCGGCGGTATCTCCCTTTCCGCCAGGTTGATAAGGGGAATACCCAGTTGTTCGGAAAGCAGTTCCGCAATCTGCGACTTGCTCAAATAGCCCAGCCTCACCAGGATATCACCCAGTTTGCGGTTGCCCATGGAAGTGCGCTGACGTTCCAGCGCCTCATCCAATTGTTTTTGCGTAACTAATTTCTTATCGAGCAGTTGTTTGCCGAAAGAACTATACGAGGTTTGCATGCAAGACCACCTTAAATCCGTTTATGTCCGCATGTCTACCCTTCCCGGATATCCATGTGCCCGGTATACGCTGAATATGTACCACCTGCAGAGTTGAAATAACCAGACTGGTTGTCAATAAATTACCTGTTCGAAAACCTTGCCTATTTTAAAGAGTATAACATAAAACCCCGCACCTGTCTAGCGAGGATCACTTTTCTTTTATTGGCACATGCCCCAAATGCATGTCAAACGTCAGAGCCGTTGCAAAAGGTTGAATAAACTACAGCACCGCCCAGACGCTCAGGCGTCTGCCTTTTTTCTCGTTCCAATTGTTTTTTTCAGCAAAATACATTCCGTTACTCATCGCGGTCCTCATAAATAAACGGGCTTTTCTATTGTCGATCAAGAACAAGGCCCATGTCAACCTGAAATCCGGATCCTAAATCCGCACGTAAGGAATGGCAGTCACGATGGAAGCGGTC
Source organism: Candidatus Hydrogenedentota bacterium (assembly GCA_022706235.1). GTDB lineage: Bacteria > Hydrogenedentota > Hydrogenedentia > Hydrogenedentales > CAITNO01 > JAAYBJ01. The sequence goes on from JAKJCY010000072.1 coordinate 5,589, forward strand.
TCCTGCCGCTTCCATCGTGACTGCGGCCCGCATGTCCGTCTTGATGAAAAGCGGCAGGAGGCCGCTTCTACGTTTCTTGTCCTTATTGGCTTTACGCCAACAACTCGGTTTCTTACGGGCGGATTCGGGTGAATCAAAGACCATAAAAATATTATGGCCGTATTTATATGTAGCCGGAAATGGGTGAATCCAGTCTAACAAAGTGGCAAGCGCTATTCGAACCCATATGCAACATCTACAGGGTACCCTTGATTTCACCCGGAAAGGAATCGGAAATGCACCTACAACACGGTAAATATATCCTTATCCTGACAGGCGTCCTGCTGGCCGGAGCGTTGATGCCAGCCTTTGGAGAGACGCGGGAAGTCATCCTTATTGAATCCCCCGAAGTGACGCTGGTCGGAGAAGCCGGGGCGGGTAAACTGTACCAAGTGGGCGAACACCCGGTGCTGGTCATGGAGGGAACCCCGGAAGAGATGGGATATCAACACGGAAAACTCCTGGCCCCGAAAATACACCACATCATCAAGGAAGGGTATACACCTAAGGCCCTTTGGAATCGGGGGTATTCAAGAGAATATGTGATGGCACAATCTGCGCGCATGGAAAAGTTCTTCCCCGAGGCGGTCAAAGAGGAACTGCGCGGGCTGGTGCGGGGACTTAGAGAGGCAGGGTACGAGCAGCTCACATACGAGGATGTACGGTTGGGTATCACGCAAGCGGAAATTCTACATTTTCCGCCGGACGGTCCGCCGGCCTGCTCCAACTTTGCCTGCTGGGGCAAGTGGACAACGGACGGGCGCCTGCTGCATGGGCGCAACCTGGATTGGAACATTCAAGGGGACGCGCAGGACGACCATGTCATCCTGGTGTGGCGGCCAAAGGGCGGCACCCCTTTTATGATGGTCGGCTGGGCCGGAGGCATCGGCAGCGTCAGCGGCATGAACAGCAAGGGCATCACCATGGGCGAAATGACGCTGCCTTCCCCGGATGCCACATTCGATGGATTACCTCTGCTTCTGCAAATGCGGCTAACCCTGGAAACCGCCGCAACGCTGGAGGAAGCGGTGGCTTTCATGGAAAAATGCAGCCGGACCACGGGATGGAATTTTATCCTCGGTGACGGTAAAATTCCAAGCGGGCGGGCTCTGGAAACGGATGCGCAGTATTGCACGGTCTTCGCGCCCATGGACGAGAAGGAAACGGCAAAAACCGGCCATTGGGGCATGGAAGACATGGTACGCCGCACAAACCATCCTGTCGGCAGGGAGCAACTGCTCCGGCTCGGCATCGGCATGGGCGAGGAATTCGGGCTGACCATAACCGAGGATACCGATATTGAAATGCTGCTGCCACTTCTCACCGGCCAGGACAGTTGGAAACGCTATGAATGTCTGAGCAGGGAAATCGAAAAACAACCCGGCAAGGTGGACATAGCACAGGCACTTCAACTCCTGGCCACGCCTCCCGTTTACAATAAAGACACCTTGCACTCCATGGTTTTCGACCCGAAAAATGACACCGTCTACGTGGCTAACGCAGGCAACAACCCTCCGGTTACCGCCACGGACCGACCTTACACCCGGATAGACTTGACTCCGTGGTTTAATTGATGTTTATGTGTTTTACAGGTCCTACAGGACGTATAGGCGCTTGAGGCGATTTCGCTGACAATTAATTATGAGTTCAGTTTCTTACCGCGAGGAGCGTTATGTCCTGGTTTAGTTCAAGAATCCAAAAACAACGCGTCATTCCGGTTTTTCGCGGTGGAAAAAGGACGTGTAGCGGAGCGGGTGCCAGGCCGCGAAAAGACCGGAATGACAGTGGTTAGAGTTGTTTGTAATGAAAGACGATGGTACATTTTTGTTGCGCCGAAGGCACCTCTTCTTCCGGGCGAAGTCCCGGAAGAAGCGTAGGACCTATAAACACAAAAGTTGACCTTTTACCGGGAAAGGCGCTCAACACATTTCCCAGATGGTGGCCTGGCCCATGCCGCCACCAACGCATAGTGTGGCCAGCCCGAGGCGGTTGCCGCGCCGTTTCATTTCATGCAACAGTGAAACAATGATTCGGGCTCCGGTACAGCCCACGGGATGGCCAAGCGCTATGCCGGAACCGTTCACGTTGGTGATGTCGCGGTTCAGGCCAAGCAGTTTTTCACAGGCCAGGTACTGGGCGGCAAAAGCCTCATTGAGTTCTATCAACTCGATGTCGTCCAGCGTCAGCCCGGTCCGTTTTAACGCCTGCCGGGTGGCGGGTACCGGTCCATAGCCCATCAATTCAGGCTCCACGGCGCCCAACCCGTAACCGCGCAGCCGCGCGATGGGGGTAACGCCCAAGTCGCTGGCCCGTTCTTCCGCCACAAGCACCAGCGCGGCCGCAGCATCATTAATGCCGGAGGCATTCCCGGCCGTGACCGTGCCGTCCGGCTTGAAGGAGGGTTTTAATTTGGACAGCTGGTCCATGGTCATGCCGGGCCGGTAATGTTCGTCTTTGTCGAACACAACGGAATTCCCCTTCTTCTGGGGAATTTCCACCGGCACTATCTCCTCTTTAAACAGGCCGGACAATGTGGCTTTCTCGGCATTGTTATGAGAGCGCAGAGCCACTTCGTCCTGTTCCTCGCGGGAAATGGAATATTTCTCCGCCAGATTTTCGGCGGTAAGGCCCATAATCAAACCGCAATACGGGTCGGTAAGGCCATCCCAGATACCATCCGACATGACGCCGTGCTGCAGTCGTTTGCCCCAGCGGGCATCCTTCAGCACATACGGCACCCGGCTCATGACCTCCACCCCGCCCGCGACCACCACATCCATGTCGCCCAGCATGATCTGCTGGGCACCGTAAATGACGCTCTGCATCGCGGACGCACAGTTGCGGTGGATGGTTAAGCCCGGCACTTCAATGGGCAGGCCCGCTTTCAACGCCGCCAACCGCCCGGAAGGCGATTCGTCCGTACGCTGCATACACTGGCCCACGATTACATCACCAACGGTCTCCGGGGCAACCCCCGCCCGAGCCACCGCTTCACGCACCACCAGACCCATCAAATCGATTGAAGGATAATCGCGCAGGGTCCCCCCGAAAGTACCGATAGCGGTCCGCACCGCTGAAGCAACCACGACATTTCGCATGATGATTCTCCCATTTCCTGTTAGAGGTCTACACGCGCCTGCAAACTTAGGCGCTCCAGATTCAACGCAAGATGAAGAAATAGTATCATTAACCGTATCTTTATGCAAACGCACCAGGAGGGGAAAGGCGAGAATTATAAAGGAGAGTTCTTGCCTTTGCGGCAATCTCAGGCGCGCAAAACCGGCCGCAGTGAATAGCCTTTGGGGAGCAAGGAGTATACAGGGCATTAGGAAAACGCTAAATACCCAGTTCCACTTTGCGGCGTTCCAGGACGATTATCCGGTCGCGGAGGAGGGCGGCCTGTTCGAAATCCAGTTTTCCGGCGGCCTCTTTCATCTGCTTGCGCAACCGGGCGATGATCTTGTTGAAGTCCTCGTCGGAGACATAGAGTTCGGGCTCTTCCGCCGCTTTGTTGAGGCTCACATAGTCCTTATCGCAGAGATCGCGCAATAAATCGGGCACTGCCTTCTGGATGGACCGCGCCGTGATACCGTGCTTCTTGTTGTAGGCCAGCTGCTTCTTTCGGCGCCGGTCCATTTCCCCCATAGCCCGTTTCATGGCACCGGTAATGGTGTCGGCATACATGATAACGCGGCCATTGATATGGCGGGCGGCCCGCCCGCAAGTTTGAACCAGGCTGGTTTCCGAACGCAGGTACCCTTCCTTATCGGCGTCGAGTATGGCCACCAGAGAGACCTCAGGCAGGTCGAGCCCCTCGCGCAGCAGGTTGATGCCGACGAGGACGTCATAGGCCCCCTCGCGCAACTGCCGCACCAGTTCGATGCGTTCCAGGGTTTCCACATCGGCATGCATGTACCGGATGCGCAGGCCAAGATCGCGGTAATAATCCGTCAGGTCTTCCGCCATGCGCTTGGTAAGAGTGGTGATAAGGGTACGCTCACCACGCTCCGCCCGGATACGCGCTTCATAGAGCAGGTCGTCCACCTGGTCCGCGATGGGCCGTACTTCCACTTCGGGATCGACCAGGCCGGTGGGCCGCACCACCTGTTCCACGATAAGCCCTTCGCTCTTCTGAAGTTCATAGGCGGCGGGCGTGGCGCTGATATAGATGACCTGGTTTATCCGCGCCTCAAACTCCTCAAATGTCAGCGGGCGGTTATCCCGCGCGCAAGGGAGCCGAAACCCGTATCCCACCAGTTTGTCCTTACGCGAACGGTCGCCCCGGAACATGGCGCCGACCTGGGGTATGGACATGTGGCTTTCATCCACAACCAACAGAAAATCTTTGGGGAAGTAGGTCAGCAGCGTGTGGGGCGGCTCGCCGGGACGCCGCCTGTCCAGATGGCGCGAATAGTTTTCAATACCGGAACAGTAGCCCAGTTCTTCCAGCATCTCCAGATCATAGTTGGTCCGCTGGTCCAGGCGTTGCGCGTATAATTCTTTATCCTCGCCGCGCAATTCATCCAGGCGCCCGCCCAGCTCGGCGCGAATGTCACGTATCGCCCGCTGAAGTGTTCCCGCCTCGGCGACATAGTGGGAGCCGGGAAATATCTCCGCGCGTCCCATCTTGCGAATGACCACCCCGCGTAAGGGGTCGATTTCGGTAAGTTGTTCCACTTCATCGCCAAAAAACTCGATACGCAGTGCCCGGTCCGCCTCATACGCCGGAAACACATCCACAATATCGCCGCGCACGCGGAACGTGCCGCGATGAAAATCAATGTCATTCCGCGTGTACTGCATGGCCACCAGGCTCCTGAGCAGGTCATCACGCACGAGAGGCATGCCGGTTTCCAGCGTAACGCGCAGGGCGAGGTAGGCCTGGGGCGAACCAATGCCGTAGATACAAGACACGCTCGCAACGACAATGCAGTCTCGACGGCTCAACACCGCCCGGGTCGCGGCATGGCGCATCTTGTCTATTTCCTCGTTGATTGAGGAATCTTTTTCTATGTACGTATCGGTGGCGGGAATGTACGCCTCAGGCTGGTAGTAGTCATAGTAACTGACAAAATATTCAACGGCATTCTCCGGAAACAAGGCTTTGAACTCGCCATATAGCTGGGCCGCGAGGATTTTGTTGTGGGCGAGCACCAGGGTGGGCCGACTTACCCGCGCGATGACATTGGCGATGGTAAAGGTTTTGCCCGACCCGGTAACGCCCAACAGGACCTGGTGGGGCAACCCCTCGCATACTCCACGGGTGAGGGCTTCGATAGCAGCGGGCTGGTCCCCGGCGGGCTCAAAGTCCGAAACAAGTTTAAAGAGCGCCGTTTCCTCCGGCACCGTTGAACTATTTGCGGCCCGTTTTTTTGCCACTGCCCGGTCCCTCTTCCGGCGTCTGTTCCTGGGCGCCGAGATGAATGACTTCGGAAACGCCCGGAACTTCGGCCACGGTTTTGGCAGCGCGTTCGATACTGCCCTCGTCGGTAGCTTCAAATTGGAAATCAAAAAAGGTCCCCGCATCTTCACCAGGACCGAACTGGGCATGAAGGATATCAATATTCAGAGGCCGCAGGGCATGGGTAATGTCCGCCAGGAGGTTGGGACGCCGGCGCGTGACCAGGCGCATCTTCGCCAGTAGCTGCCCTTCGCCCTCCCAGGAGGCGCGCACAATGCGCGACGGGTCGCGCGCCGACCGGGCGAAACTTCTGCATTCAGCGCGGTGAATGGACAGGCCCGGGGCGCGCGTGACGTACCCCACAATGGCATGGCCCGGCATGGGGTTGCAACACTTGGCGAACTGTACCTCCATCCCCTTCAACCCTTCAATGCGCACCAGTTTGCGCCGGGTCATTTCGTCCACTTCCCGCACCGGCGGTGTCGGCAGCGGTGCCACCCTCGGCGACACATGGTAATGCCGCCTGACCGGCGCGCGCGGCTCTTCGACCGGCGCCAATTTGCCAAGTTCACGCAGGCGCTGCCGGATACGGGCGCGCGCCCGCGGCGTGACAGCCACATCCACCCAGTCCAGGTGGGGCTCCTGGTTCTTGGCGGTCAGTATTTCAACGGCGTCCCCCGTCTGCAGGTTGTAACGGATGGGAACGATTTTCCCGTTGACCCGCGCGCCCATGCAATGATGGCCGATCTCCGAGTGTACGCTATAGGCGAAATCCAGGGAAGTGGCGCCCACCGGCAACTCCTTGACTTCACCCCTGGGCGTGAACACATAAATGTGGGAGGCCTTGAAATCCTGGCGCATGCTTTCCACCACGTTTTCCTGAACGCCGGCATCCTTGAGCCATTCCTGCACCCGCTTCATCCACTCCACCTGCATGTCCAGCGCGCCATCGCCCGCCGAGGTTTTTTCCTTGTAGCGCCAGTGGGCTGCGATGCCCTCGCGGGCCACCTGGTCCATTTGCTCCGAACGAATCTGCACCTCCATGGCCTGACCGTTCTCGCGCATGACCGTCGTGTGAATGGCCTGGTACATGTTCACTTTCGGCATAGCGATGTAGTCTTTGAAACTTCCCGGTATCGGGGTCCAGAGGTTGTGCACCACGCCGAGGGCGTTGTAACATCCCGCAACGGTCTGCGTGATGATGCGAATGCCCAGCACGTCCAGCACCTGCGCGAAGTCCTTGCCCTGCCGGGTCATTTTCTCGTAAATACTGTACAGGTGCTTGGGTCGGCCGATGACCCGGGCAACCACCTCCGACTCGGTCAGGCGCGGCTGGATAAAGGCGATGGTCTTCTCCAGGTACTCTTCGCGTTCCTTCCGTTTCATGGCCACCTGGCGCGAAATCTCCTTGTACTTCTCCGGCATGAGGTAATGGAAAGCATGGTCTTCCAGTTCCCATTTCCAGCGCGATATGCCCAGCCGGTTGGCCAGGGGCGCATACAGGTCGAGCGTCTCCCGGGAAATGCGTTTCTGGTCCTCTTCGGGCAGGGCTTTCAGGGTGCGCATGTTGTGGAGGCGGTCCGCAAGTTTGATAATGATGACTCGCATGTCGCGCGCGGTGGCCACCAGCATCTTCCGGATGTTCTGAATCTGCCGCTCCTCCCGCGCCTGCGCGCTGTCCGGCAGTTTCAAGGTGCCCATCTTCGTGACCCCATCTACAATCCGCCCGATGTCCTCACCAAATTCCCGGCTGATGTCCGCCACTTCAAACGCGCAATCCTCCACCACGTCATGAAGCAGGGCGGCGGCACAGGTCACCGGGTCCATGCCCAGTCCGACCACGATGCCCGCCACTTCCACGGGATGGACGATATAGGGGTCGCCCGACAGGCGGGCCTGACCCTCGTGCGCCGTTGTGGCCACCCTGTATGCGTGTTCCACCAGATTCAAATCCGCCGGTGGGTAGGTCTTTTCCATCTGCTTGAGAATTTTTTTAAATGCCGCATCCATATAAAAGGCCCCCTTTGGAAAGAACACATCGTACTTTATATCTATTTTACCTGTCATGACAGCGCAAGATGCAAATTTTTTTGCCTCGAAACGCGGGAGGCAAAAAGAAAATTTTGCATAGACGCGCCGCAACCGCTTACAATTACAAACACCTATTCCAACAACAACCAAAATGGGAGATTCATGTATGGCTGCTGCAAAAACCGTATACCTGGTATCGAACGGCGACCTTCGTCAGCCCGCCTGTCTCAACGGCTGGCCCCTTCAGAAAAAAACATTGGCGCAAGTGCAGAAAGCGCTGAAGAACCTGGGCTATGCCTCCGAGATCCTGCCCAAGTTTGACGCTAAACGCAAACACGGCTTCCTGAGCCGCCAGTGCGAGGGCACAGCGACCTTCGCGAAAATAGACCCGAACGCCCCGGTCATCATCGTGCTCAACATCTGGGCCTATGCCCATCATGTTTCCGGACCGCTCCAGACGCATCGTGGTCCCATCCTGCTGCTGGCCAATTTCGACGGCACCTATCCCGGACTGGTGGCGCTGCTCAACCATTCCGCCAGCCTCGACCGGCTAAACGTGAAGCATTCCCGGCTTTGGAGCGAAGGCTTCAGCAAGGATCCGTTCTTCATGGACAACCTGGCCACCTGGTTGAAGACCGGCGCCATCAGGCATTCCATGAACCACCTGACGGATGCGTCCGAGTTGAAAGTTTCCCCGGCCGCCAACGCCCTGGGGAAATCCCTCGCGGAAAGCATCCGGCGGGAACGGCGCATCATGGGACAGTTCGACCCCGGTTGCATGGGTATGATGAACGCGGTCATGGACCCGGCCAAACTCGGCGCCATCGGCATGCCCGTCGAGTATCTGAACCAGAGCGACCTGGTCGCGGAAATGAACCTGGTCAGCGACCAGGAAGCCCAGAAGTACCTGGACTACCTGCTGCGCAAGGGCGCCCGGTTCCACTGGGGCACCAACCAGTTCAAAGACCTCGTTTATGACCAGGTGATCAGCCAGATGAAAATGTATGCCGCCGCCTGCCGGTTCGTGGCACGGTACGGCCTGAGCGCCATCGGCATCCCCTATCAGTACGGGCTGGTCCGTTGTGTGCCCGCGTCCGATCTGATCGAAGGCATGCTGAACAACACCGACCGACCGCCGGTGCGTGACCCGGAAACGAAACAGGTGGTGATGCCCGGCGCGCCGGTGCCCCATTTCAACGAAGGCGACATTGGCGCGGGTGTGCCCCAACTCCTGATGAAAGAAATTTACACCGCGAAAAAGATGGCGCCGGAGACGACTCTGCACGATGTGCGCTGGGGCGGTGAATACGACGGCAAATTTGTCTGGGTGTTCATGATTTCCGGCGGCGCGCCGCCCGCCCATTTCGGCGGCTGGAAAAACACCCATGTGAACCGGCAGCCCGCAGGTTATTTCCCCCTCGGCGGCGGCACCTGTTCCGGCGTCTGCAAGCCGGGCGTCTTCACCTGGGCGCGCTTCTATGAGGCCTACGGTGAAATCGGCATGGACTGCGGCACGGGCGAAATGCTGGACCTGCCCGAAGCCGAAGTGCAGCGACGCCTCCAGGCCACCGACCCGCAATGGCCCATCGCCAACGCCTACATTCCCGGTTACGGCCGCAACGAACTGATGGCGTCGCACATGTCCAACCATATCGTGGTGGGCTATGGAGACATCCTGCAGGAACTGGTGGCGCTGTGCAGGCACCTCGGCATCAAAACCCGCGTCGGCGGCGACGCCGCCCAGGCGCTCAAAAAATAGCCGTCCATCGGACCCATACCTGATTTTTCGCCGGCACCTTCCATAACGGAACGTGCCGGCGATATCTTTGAGAAAGTAAAAGAAGCGAGGAAAAGCCGCCAAATACCGCACGAGGCATCCATCGGCATCCGGCCAGGTCGCCCCCCTTTGCAGCCACCAACCGCATGCAAGCAACAGCGTCTCAGTTCAGCACTTCGTTTTCCAGCATGTGTTCCATGGACTGGCGTCGGCGGATCAGGTTCAGGGCGCCGTCTTTCGTCAGCAGTACTTCCGGGGATTCCGGAAAACTGTTGTAGTTCTTCGCCGCCATACTGGCACAATAGGCGCCGGCCCCGCCGATAACGAGAATGTCCCCCGCTTCCGCGCGGGTGAGCGTCCTCGTTTTCAGGCCCTCCGGATTGCCGGGTTCGGGGGAGAGGATGTCACCGCTTTCGCAGCAATGACCAACGACCAGATAATCAGCGTGTTCACTGTCCCGGGAAGAAGCGGGGAAAAGGGTGATGGGATGCTGCGCCCCATACAAGGCAGGCCGCATGATGTCGTTCATGCCTGCGTCCGTCTTGATGAAGTCGAAGCCCTCATCCCCGGTGTCCACCACGTCCGTCACCGAACAAAGCATCACACCCGCGTTGGCGGTCAGGTAGGCGCCGGGTTCGATTTCCAGGCGCAACTCACGCCCCTGCGAGGCGGCGAAAGCCTTGAACTCCGGGATAAGCCGGTTGCCGATGGCCTCGAGGTCGGCGTGGTCCTCATACTCCATACGAGCCGGTTTAAACCCGCCGCCCAGGCTCAGGCGCGTCACTTCCGGCAGCCGCGCGGCAATATCCAGGGCTAGTTGCGCACAATGCAACCACACCTCCGGGTCCGTGCCCGAACCGATATGGGTATGCATGCCCGTGACACGCAATCCGTAACGCCGGGCAACTTCCAACACCTGGCTTACATATTGGTGCCAGATGCCGAAACTGGAAGACGGGCCGCCCACGTTGGTGCGGTTGCTGTGGCCGGAACCAAGGCCGGGATTGATACGCACACAGGTCTCCGTTTCAGGAAACAGCTGCCCGTAGGTCTCCAGCTGGCGAAGGGAACAGGCGTTGAACAGGCATCCCTTTTCGACCAATTCCTTGAGATTCCAGGGCAGGTCTTGCGAGGTAATCTGAATATGGTCGGGGACGATGCCCGCACGCATGGCACGCTCGGCTTCATACCCGCTGCCGGCGTCCATGTGCAATCCCATACGGTCGAACAGACGTAATATGGCCGCCGTGGGCAAGGCCTTCATGGCAAAACGGGCCGTCAGCCCAAACGCATTGGGGAAGGCGAGCACCGCCGCAGCTGACGCCTCAAGCGTACCTTCATCATAAACATACACCGGGGTTCCGCAGGTCTCGCGCACGGTGAAGGCCTGTTCCTTGGATAAAAACGGGGTACTGCCCATCAATAATTTCTCCTGATACGGTTTAAACTTCCATGATGCCGGGCTTCACGCCTGTAAGTTTCCGGCAACCATCGGGCTATAGTGTATACGGTTACGCCCTGTCCATGAAAATTCAGACTTCCTGAACGCATCGGAAACGCCCATGGCACTGGTAAATAAGAACGGAGCAAAAAAGGACTGATGACGAAACAGCCATCCGTAAAGGAGATTGAACGCCTTTTGCCGCCATGGGCTGTTTCGCTTTCTGTCCCTCGTTGCCCCCAATCACGCAGTCCGGCAGCCAACGCTTTTTTACTTTGCCCTAGGGCGTCTGTTCCTCGCCGAAAAGGGAACGCAATATCCGCCGCACCGCCTCCTCGGTGACCTGCCTCGGGTTGGCCTTGGTGGAGCCGGACGCCAGGACTTCTTCCACGACAGATTCCGGGTCACGTAGTGTCTTGCCGGTAAAGGGGTTCTCCAACTGCATCCTGCCGGAAAGGGACCAGACATACCCGAGAAGGTCCTCTCCCACCACATCGCTCATGTGCGCGTATTTCTCCGGGATGGCGTCCTTGTTGAATTCCAGTACAGGGGGCAGGCACACGGCACAGACCAGGCCATGAGGCATATGGAACCGAGCCCCGAGCGGGTGGGCCAGGCCGTGGACCAGGCCGAGGCGCGCATTCGATAGGGCGATGCCTGCGAGGAAACTGCCGGTCATCAATTCTGTAAACGCGCCGCCATCCCCGTGATAAGCCTTTTCCAAGCTTTTATGGATGTTCCCAAGCGCTTCCAGGGAGAGCATATCGGTCAGCCAGGAAGCGCCGATGCTGCAGTAGGATTCGACTGCCTGAGTCAGCGCGTCCATACCCGAGGCGGCCAGTACATTCGGAGAGCACGTTTCCAGCAGGTCGGGGTCCAGTAGAATTAAGCGTGCCATGAACGAGGGGTGGCGGATGGATTTCTTGACGCCTGTATCGGCATTGGTCAATACGGAGACCATGGTCGCTTCGGAACCCGTGCCTGCGGTAGTGGGAACGGCAATGAAGGCCGTCGGCGAGGGCGGAATGGATTCTCCGTCATGATAGGCGGACACGGGCAGGGGCGCCCCGTGCAGGCCGGCCGCCGCTTTAGCGACATCGAGCACGCTGCCGCCGCCGATGGCGGCCACCCAGTCGGGCTCATGTTGACGGAGCAGCGCCAGCAGGTCTTCCAGATGCGCCAGGGTCGGTTCGTCGCCCGGATGCAGCCAGACTCGCACGTCCGCATTCCCAGAGCCGCCTTTCTGAATCCGGTCCAGGTTGCCGCTGCGTACCTGGGAATGACCGCATACCAGGCAACCCTTGTAGCCAAAAGATTCACACAACGTCAACAACTGAAGTGACACACCCCGCCCCAGCCGGGTATCAGGCGGCAAAATCAGCGTATCAGGAAGCACCAGCTTCATGATTTTTTCTCCGGATAGCAGGCGATAAAGGCCATCAATTCCAAGGGTTCCTCACCGTCATTCAGAATAGCATGCGATTCCCCGTTCCCCGTCAGTATGGCATCGCCGGCGGTCACCCGCGTTTGCGTTGTACCATCGTCCAAAATTCCGGTGCCCCGCAGAATGACGTAAACCTCATCTTCGGTTTCGTGGGTATGGGGGCCAATACCCGCACCCGGCGGGAGTGTTGCTTGGGCGCATAAACGCACAGGGGCCGTAAATTCATCCTGCTGGAAAAGGTGGCGCATGGAAACGGCGCCCGCGCCGCCGCGCATGCGTTCGCGGACTTCACAGGTCATATCGGCGCTTTTTCGAATCATAGGAAAGCCCTCTTGGCGTTTTGTGTTTTCAGGGTAATGGCGTATTTACCACGCTTGTGCACCAAACTGTCGCATCAAAGGACTTAAAGGACACCAAGGACATAAAGGACGCTTGTTGCCGGATATCCCGGTAAAGGAACACGCATGGTGTTCCCCCTGTCCTTTATGTCCTTTACTTCCTTTCAGGCGTATCGCGCTCCTGCCACCCCTGCATTGGAAGCCGGGTTATTCCCGTTTTCCAGCACGGCGCCGCAGCGTTCCGACGCCCGAAGCCACAAGGGCGAGCGCGCCCAGGATGCTCACTGCGGAAAGCGGCAGCGTTCCCGCCGGCAGCACTTCGAGTATGAAAGGCGGACTCGTATAAATCCCTTTGCTTTCATCGGTTACCTGAAGTACATAGGAACCGGCATGGCTTTCTTCCGCCGAGGAAATGATGTATTGCTGGCCCGCCTGTCCGGAAAGCGGCACTTCGTCCTTGAACCACGCATAGGTCACCGTGCCGGTCATATTCTCCACGGCGCCTTTAAGTTCCACACGCGTGCCTATTTCCGCCCGGGGATTCCCAACAATGCGCACCGAGGGCGTGGGCGGTGTAATCTCACGAATGCCAGCTATCGCCTTGATGCAGACGTTGGTGCTTTCATAGTCTTCACCGGAATAGCTAATCTCTTCAAAACTAACGCCCCCCTCACTGAGGTAGCTCTGCCCGAACACCGACGTTGGCGCGGCATATCCCGGCACCGGCATTTCGAGCGGAACGGGATATGCCCAGCCGGGCGTGTAATACCGGACTTTGACTGCAAATTGCTGTCCGTTCAGCACGGATACGTTGACTGGCAGCGGGATAACATAATACCCTGCGTTCACACAGGTCCCCGAAACGGTGGTTACAGGATTTTCAAAACGGTCACCCGCAATACCGCTGTCATATACGGCAATTTCGTAGGCCATATTATTCGCGACTGCATAAGTTCCAACGGCGATGATGGTCTGATTGGCTGCAGCAGTAAAGACGTTTGCCCCATACGCGACATTGCTGGGTGGTGAGCCTGTCATGCCTGTCAAGCCCAGGTCATCATATTGATATATTCGATCGGCAACGGCAGGATCGGTCAGGTCATAGAAACCGGTGGCCTCCTTCACGGCCTTGGAATCATAATAGGAGATATAAAAATACCCGGAATCGCCCCACAATTCACTCCAGCTATTCTTGCATATCCACGCGCCCGGCCCCGACGCACCGGCTACCGCGATGTCGTCATCCCAACCAACCACCGTAATCATATGGTTCGTTGCCGCTGTACCAGCGTAATGGTAGGTATAGGCCGGGCTGCCGGAATAATACCCGTCATAATAGGCCATCGGGGAGGATACCGGTCCGTGCTGCATGATGGCACTCTGGATTTCCGATCGGTCCGCCATCGTAGCCTTATAAACGGGCGCAGCCCACAACCGCTTTCGCGGCTGGTCATTGAGCGGCGGTACCACCGCATCCGGATTGTAAGGATCGTCCGCTTCCGACAGCGGACCGTTCCACCGGGCAAGATAGGCTGTGGCCATACTGTTATTGCCGCCAAAACAATGCCCTACAGAGAAGCCGTGGGTGTTCTTCATGTGGTTTTCGGAAAAGTCCCACGTTTCTCCGCCATGTATCAGCGACCAGGATTCCAACACGCCGCAGGCCGCAAAGGCCCAGCAGGCGCCGCAGTCTTCCTGGTACTTTACGGGAGTTACCAGGGCGCTGTCACGCAGGTCGTAGCGGGACGGCAGGTCAGCCTTCCCGACCTGCACCTCCAGGTGAGACCAATCTACAGGCTCGGGGATATACCCGTAATTTTCCCCCATCGCCGCTTTTCCCTCCTGCAAAGCCGGATTCACCGGCGCAATTTGAAACGTACCCGCGAAAACCACTGCGCAAACGCACATCGTCATAAGGAATGTCATGTGGAACGTTCTCTGGATAAATACCCGTCTGAACATGATACCATCCTCCTTTTCTACCATACTTGAGATTGAGAATTATTACACCTTGTTATTCTAACACATTTTCAATCTTCAGAACATGGAAGATTTTGGTCCCAAATCCCCAAGTATTGACTGGCGAGGTCGTAGACGCGGCATCTTGCCGTTTCTTTCATGACATAGGCCCGCCTGTCCGTCTTGATGCAAAGCGGCAGGATGCCGCTTCTACGGTCTTTATGCTTATTGGCTTCACTCCGACAATTCGGTTTCTTTTCTGTAAATCCAGGTTGGTCGGTACGCCCGGTTCTATAAAAACCAATCTGTGTTCATTGCAGCCACAAACGGAAAACGAATCGAAACACAACTCCTCAGACAAGCGACCCGGGGATTCCTTCGGCGCTATACGTTCATTCCTTGAACGTATAGCCGACCCCGCGTACTGTCTTGATACAGGTGCCCGCATCACCCAGTTTCTTTCGCAGCCCGACAATTTGCACGTCTACCGCGCGCTCCGTGACAACATGATTTTCACCCCGAACGGCATCGACAATGCGGTACCGGGTAAAGGCCCATCCCGGCCGGCGTGCGAGCAAATGAAGAATACAAAATTCCGAGTAGGTCAATTTAACAGGAACTTTTTTATAGAGGACTTCACGCCGCCCGGGATGGATTACCAAGTCGTTGAAGGTAAGCACCTCTTCCCCCTCCGAAAGACCCCGCCGGTAACGCCGCAACAGGGCGCGCACCCGGGCAGCGAGAACACGGGGATTAAAGGGTTTGGTAATATAGTCATCCGCACCGGCTTCCAGTCCGGAAACAATATCTTCCTCGTTGTTCCTGACCGATACTATAATAACAGGTATGGCTGAGATGTTCTCTTCCCCGAGCTGACTCATTAAAAATCTACTCGAACGTCTATCGTTGACTCATCCACAAAATCTACTCGAACGCCTATCGTCG
>JAKJCY010000073.1 GCA_022706235.1 Candidatus Hydrogenedentota bacterium
CTCGCGCGGTCCCGCAGGGCCGATGTCCTGGATGCCGATAATGGTCAAGGGGCCATACACAGTTAGAGGTACTCGCCATGAGTACGAGCAGGTGCCGCTTCAGCCATACTCGAACTGGCCGGTCTTAATCGGCCGGCCGTCTTTGTAAATCGCGAACTTCGCCCTGTTCTCGGATTCACTGTCGGGCTCATAGGACGCACCTTCCACCCCTTCCAGAATATAGTTCAAATTCAACGTAGCGCCGGAACGGGAGGCGACCACTTTCGGGCTGAGAGGTCCGCCCACTTTCAGCAGCGTATTGCCGCCCGGTTTAAGCGCCTCGCCAGCCTCCGGCTGACCCAAGAAACTATCCAACACATACACCTGGTTGGGCGTGTACACCCCTTCGGGGATGCGCATGACAGGCACAGGCCACTCCAGGATACCGTAGATGTCATCCTTGCCCGCAAGCACCACCCGGGAAACGTTCTGGCCCTCAAAGGTTATCTCCATCAGGCCTTCCGTAATGGGCGTCAGGGTAACAGCCAGCACCGTCTCGCCCTCCTGCACACGGAAGGCAACCTCCATACGGTAGAGTTGCCCCTCGAAAAGGAACCATTGCGGCAACAGTTCTTCATCCACCTCGCCGAAGGACAAACGCGCCGCGCGATGCCGTTCGTGGTCGAAGATGAACGAGTCGTCCGGACTGAAAGCACCGTCCAGATTGTCGGCAATGCCCATCGAACAAGCTTTACCGGCAATTTCAATGTCCCCTTTCCAACCGGAACGCACAACGGGATTGCAGTAGTCGCCGAAAAAATCAATATCCAGCACGTAACCGATGGAAACGCCTTCATAGGTCAATTCGATCGTCACATCGCGAAATTGACAGTAGAAGTCTTCCGGTACTTTGACACCCGGGTCGTCGTCCGTCAGGTCCAGGTTCCGATTCTTGTCTATGTATAGTGTATTGGCCGCCATATCACACGCCACACCGATGAAATCGGCCGGGCCATCGCCGAGTCTGAGGGCGTGACGGTATATTTTGGAGCTGGAATAAACCGGTTCTTTCTTGAAGGATACTTCGGCAGTGCGACCATCACTGACAAGGCTGCAATAGAAGCCCTCCTTAACGGGGCGAAGTATGAATTCGAGGGGGGTAGTGGATGGCGTGGCTTCCTGAGCCGACACACTCCCGCAGGCCAGAATGCAGGCTAACAGGATTCCGCCACAATACCGTAAAAAAGGGACAGACCACGAAATAGCCAATAGCATCCAACGCATGCTCGCTTTGTCAATGGAGGCTATTTCGTCGTCAGTCCCTTTTTTACTCAGTCTTTGAGCTTTGTTTACCGGTGCCATACGTATCTCCGCTGAGACCAGAAAGCCTGTACTTGTGTTTGATTCACATGAACCGATAATACTGTATTGCATCATGGATTACAACTTTTTGGTGACGTCTCCCGAAATGTCGGCGCCTATTTTAGCATCTGGTTGTTTCCTGTGCGGCAGTGATCACAGCACGGGCAAGTTCCTTATCCTCGCCCGGTAACAGGGTGCGCATATCCAAGAGAACCGCGTCATCGGCGACACGCGCAATAATTGGCGGTTCGTGCAGGCGCAGGCGCGCGGCAAGTTCCCCGGCGGACCACCCCGGTACGGTCAGGGCAATCAGCCAGGTCCTGATGGGGGTTGCCGGGAGGGAACCACCGCCGAGTGCGCTCTCCCCCTCGACGATACGTAACGATGCCTGCACAGCGTTTTGTAGCACACGGCGCTGAATGCCCCGGGCACGTCGGCGCAGCGTTTCCAGGGGGACGGCCAGCATGGCATAGGTCGGATTGGTTTCGGGCAGACGGTCCGGGTCGAGGAAGAGGCGCAGGGTATGTTCGAGGGCGATGTCGGTACATTTGTCAATACGCAGCATCCGCGTAAGGGGATGCTTGCGTATGCGCTGTATCAGGGCGGCGCGCCCCACGATGATGCCGGCCTGCGGACCGCCGATGAGTTTGTCGCCGCTGAAACAGACCAGGTCCGCCCCCGCCGCGATGCTCTCCCCCGCTGTCGGTTCGTGTTCAAGGCCGAAACGTTCCAGGCCGATCAGGGCGCCGCATCCCAGGTCGTCAATCACCAGGAGTTCTTTCTCCCGCTTGAGGGAAACCAGTTCAGCCACGGACACCTCGGCAGTGAAGCCGACCACCCGATAGTTGCTTGGATTGACACGCATCACGGCGGCGGTATTGTCGCTTAACGCCGCCGCGTAGTCACGCAAGTGGGTCTTGTTGGTCGTGCCCACCTCCACCAGCCGCGCGCCGCTCTGATGAACGCAATCCGGCAGGCGGAAAGACCCGCCAATCTCAATAAGCTGTCCCCGCGACACCACCACTTCACGCCCGATGCACAGCGCCGCGAGTATGAGCAAGGTTGCCGCGGCGTTGTTGTTGACCACCAACGCGGCCTCGGCGCCCGTCAACTCACACAGCAACTGTTCGGTTTCATAATTGCGCCTGCCCCGCGTGCCGGTGGCGAGAGCAATCTGGAGGTTGCAGCAGCGGTCCAGCTTCGCAAGCGCGGCCACCGCGGCAGGGGGCAGCACCGCCCGGCCGAGTCCGGTATGCAGGATGATGCCTGTGGCGTTGATCACGGGGCGCAGGCGCTCGCGTTCCCGGGTGTGGAGCCCATCCGACGCCTCCTTGACGATATCCGCCACACTTGGAATCGTGCCGCCTGCCGCGATGCGCTCCCGCATGGCGTCAAGCACCCGGCGCAGCGCGACCACCACACGCGCCCTTGGATGGACGGCTAAAAGGTCGGCAATTACGGGATCATCAAGCAACGCGTTCACGGAGGGCAGTTGCCGTCGGGAATCCGGATTTCCTGCCGTTGAACGGACGTTATCACTCATTATAAGCCTCAGCGTTGTAGATAAATACTGACACCGTCTTGGCAACAGAAAAATGGCGGAGGTGCATGGGAGTCGAACCCACCCGCCGCCGTGAAGCGGCACAACGGTTTTGAAGACCGCGGGAGCCACCGGGCCCCAGCCACCTCCCCAAAAAAATCTGTCCAGCGCAAGCGCATGGTTGTGGAACTCGTTCAAGACATGAAAAAAGTCGCACTCCTTTTGCGTCATTTCCAGAGGCGCAGGCTATGATACCACGATCCGTCCTCTATAAACGCCTTTGCGCCGGACAATCTCATGCCTGTTGGTATAATAGCGTGCTGAAAACTGTACTGCAAGTCTTACCTCAAATCGGGAACCGAATTCATCGCCTAATTTTTAAATTCACCCCGATGTTGCGTATTATGATGTCTCGACTGTATATTGCTTTTCCACAGGGGCAGGTAATTTTTATTACCGGGCTGTTCCGGAATGCACGGCAGGAGCGCCTGGTTATCGCTGCATCTCTGTGAGATAAACCCAGTAAAGGACCCGCATCATGTCTATCCTGACGACTTTGTTCATTGTGGTCAACATCAGTTATTTAGGAGTGATATCATCCATGAACCCCACACAATTGAGCACCGAGTATCGCGCTAATCCGGAAGGTATCGGGGAAACCACACCCCGATTTTCGTGGAAGATACAATCGGACCAGAGAAACCGGCTTCAAACGGCCTACCAGGTGCTGGTTGCGGATTCAGAGGCGGCCCTGGCGGCGGACCAAGGCACGCTTTGGGACTCAGGCAAGACAAGTTCGCCGTCTTCCCTGCATATTGCCTATTCTGGAACACCACTGACATCGCGGATGCGGTGCTGGTGGAAGGTGCGCGTGTGGGACAATGAAGACGCGCCATCAGCGTGGAGCGAAACCGCGCGATTCAGTATGGGCCTGCTCGAGAAGGAAGACTGGCAGGCACAGTGGATTGGGTATGGCGCCCCGGAGGGCGTGGACTTCGAGTCAGCGGGTGCGCCGCCCATGGACAGGGCACAGTGGATTTGGCATGATGAAGGAAACCCGCTGGAATCGACGCCCCAATGCCGCCGGTGGTTCCGCCATGTGTTGATGCTGCCGGACAACGCCGTGGTTGTCAGCGCGCGCCTGTTTATCTCCGGCGACGATGCCGTGGAAGCATGGATAAACGGGACCAAACTGAACGGTGGTCAGCCTGCCATGAAAGAATGGCGGAGGTTGAATCCGCATCTGGTCGGCGGCTTTCTGAAACCCGGCAAGAACATCCTTGCGGTGATGGCGGAAAATAAAGACGGGGCGGCAGGCTGGGTCGCGGCGCTGCGCGTGACGTTGCGCAACGGAGCGACTGTCGATCTTTTCTCGGACAAGACCTGGAAAAGCACCTCGGAAAATCCCGGGAAAGAATGGACGGATGCCGGCTACAACGACAGCGCCTGGCGTCCAGTCAAGGAATTGACGCTGTTCGGTGCCGCCCCATGGGTCGAATCACAGCCAAAAACGGCGCAGTTCATGCCAGTGGCGCACGTGCGGCGCGCCTTTGAAGCCAAAACGGGCATACGACGCGCCACCTTGTACGCGTCCGCACTGGGACTGTATACCTTCCATCTGAACGGGGAACGCGTTGGCGCGGACTATTTCACTCCCGGGTGGACGGAATATCGCAACCGGCTGTATTACCAAACCTACGATGTTACCTCGCTGGTGCAGGCGGGGGCGGCCAATGCCTTGTGCGCCGAACTGGCCAACGGCTGGTACGCGGGACACGTGGGCCTGAAAGGGTCGGAATTATACGGTACGAAGCCGCGCCTGTTCGCGCAACTGGAAATCGATTATGAGGACGGTGCGCGCGAAGTCATCGCTACGAACGGGAAGTGGCGCGCCGCAACCGGGGAAATTCGCGGTGCAGACCTGCTTATGGGCGAGACACGGGACAAACGCCTTGCCCGGCAGGGTTGGACCATGTCCGACTATTCGGATGCCGACTGGAGCGCCGTCACGGTGGACACGCCCGAAATCGTACCCGAACAGATTCAGGCCTACCCGGGCGCGCCGGTACGCCGGTTTGAAAGCCTGCCGGCCCTGACATTCACCGAGCCGCAACCCGGGGTTTATGTGTATGACCTGGGCCAGAACATGGTAGGCTGGGCGCGCCTTGACGTGCAAGGCCAGGCCGGACAACGCGTGCAGGTGCGGCATACGGAAATGCTCCAGGATGACGGGATGCCCTATACGGAAGCGCTGCGCAGCGCCCAGGCGACGGATACCTATATTCTCGCCGGCGGCGGCAAGGAAACCCTGGAACCGGCATTCACCTTCCACGGGTTCCGGTACGTGGAGGTACGCGGCATAGAAGCGCCTCTCCCGCTGGATGCCGTGACCGGTATCGTATTGCATGCTGATGTGCCCATCACCGCCGAATTCGAGACCTCGAACCCGCTCCTGAACCAGCTGTTTCACAATATCACGTGGGGCCTGAAAGGCAACTACCTTGAAGCGCCGACGGACTGCCCGCAACGTGACGAACGCCTGGGCTGGACCGGCGACGCGCAGTTTTTCATGCCGACGGCATTGTACACCGCCGGCATCGGCGCGTTTTACACCAAGTGGCTGGTCGACCTCATCCGGGACGGCCAACAGGAGAACGGCAGTTTCCCCCATGTCGCCCCGGACGTCAAACTGGGCGGCGGCGCGGTAGCCTGGGGCGATGCGGCCATGATTTGCCCTTGGCTCATTTACCAGTTTTACGGTGACACCCGTGTCATCGAAAAGCATTATGACAGCCTGATAAGGGGCATGGAGTTTCTAGAACAGACCAGCGAAAACCACATCCGCAGGGACCTGGGCTTCGGCGACTGGCTGAACCTGGGTGGCGGCGCCAAGGATGAGGTCATCTGCACCGCCTATTACGCCTACCTGGCCGATATCATGTCCCAGATGGCTACGCTCATCGGGCGCAAGGACGCTGCGGAACGCTATGCTGCACTGCACCTGAACATCCGGCAGGCCTTTATCGATAACTTTGTGGACGATTCGGGACACATCCTTGACAGCAGCCAGACCGGCTATGCGCTGGCATTCGCCTTTGACCTTATCCCGGAGGACTTGCGTGAGGCCGCCGCCGCGCACTACATCAAGGAAATCGAGCGCTTCGACGGACACCTTGCCACAGGATTCATCGGCACGCCACGGCTGCTGCCCACCTTGAGCCTCGCCGGCCGGGATGATGTGGCCTACCGGCTGCTGATGAACACCACCTATCCCTCGTGGTTGTTCCAGGTGACCCTGGGCGCCACCACCATGTGGGAACGGTGGAACGGCTGGACCCCCGACAAGGGCTTCGCCGATTCCGGAATGAACTCGTTCAACCATTATGCTTTCGGGGCGGTGGGCGAGTGGTTGTACAGCCGGGTGGCAGGCATCCGCCCCGAAACGCCAGGCTTTAGCCGCATCCGCATCGAACCCGTGCCCGGCGGCGGATTGACCAGCGCGCGCATGGCCTATCAGTCCATTCGCGGCCCCATCATCTCCTCCTGGCGCGTGGAAGGAGATTCTTTTCTACTTGACGTTGAGATTCCCGCAAACACCACGGCAACGGTATGCATCCCCACCGGGGACGCCGCATCCGTTACCGAGGGCGGCAAGCCATTAGAAGAAGCGGGCATTTCCGTGGAAACGATCCTGGACGGCAGTATTTTATGCCGGCTGGGTTCAGGCACTTACCAGTTTCAAGCGCTCGCGCGTAAGTAACCTGAATGGCCCTTATGGACTGAAAAGACGAACCCTGCCAGAGGAAAGAACCGTCAGTGTCCTGCTTAAAAGCAGTCAGTTTGAGCCTGGTCGCCATTTCGGCGACAGGGCTGGCGTTCACCCTGTTTTCTTTCGGGATATGGCCCCTGGAAACGGCCTCTCTTTGGATTCCCGGGTATCTACTCCTGGCATCGGCCGGCGCTATCGGATGCGCCCTGTCCGGGAAATTCAGATGGTCGGGACTTGGCGCCCTTTGCGCGGCCGCTTCGCTGGCCTTGCTTCTTCCGCATTACATGCTGCCGAACCGGCCAGACGTCCCGAAGGTGAAAAAGAATTTTCGGGTCGTGCAGGCGAATGTCTACTTCCCGAACGATGACCCGGAACCCCTCTTGCGACTGGTGCGGGAAACGAGCCCGGATATCCTGTTGCTACAAGAGGTTAACGAGAAATGGATAGCCCTCCTGAAGCCACTGGAGGCTAGATATCCCCACCACCGCTACAGCGCCCGATATACCAACGGCGGCATGGACCTGGCATACTACTGGTCCGGAGAAACGCTGGACGTGGAAGACCTGCACACCGAGGGGTTACCGGCGACAGCCGTAACCCTGCGCGTCAACGGCCGGACCGTGTGCTTTTTGAATGTACATACAGCCGCACCTTTCACTCCGGAACGGGCAGAACGCTATCGGCATCAAATGGAACTGCTTGCACGGCGCGCCGCCAACAGGTCCTGTCCGGTTGTCGTGGCGGGCGACTTGAATGCGGGGGTTTGGTCGCGGCATTTTACTGCACTGTTGAAACAGGGCGGGTTGGTCAGTGCACGACGGTCCTTTGGCGTACTCGGCACGTGGCCGTCGTTTTTTCCCGGCCCGTTGCGGATCGCCCTTGATCATCTTCTTGTCAGTCCGGGCCTGACGGTAACCGACTGCCGGCCGGGTCCGGGTATCGGTTCAGATCATCTTCCCTTGATAACAGACCTGAACATCGAACAAGAGCCGCACCGGGAATGACCAGGCGCCAAGCTATCCGTACCGCCGGGTATCAAAACGGAAGTACCGGCAAAACAATTTTTAAGAAACCCCGGGACCGGTCGCCAGTATCCGGCATTGGGCCACCTGACCGATATGGGCGCCAGTCACCTGCCAGACAACACGCTTGTCCGGGGTAATCTCAAAGATATGGGCGCCTGCCTGGTCACCGGTATCTCGGGTATTCCAGTTACAGACAAGCGTATTGCCATTTTCAAGGCGTTGTATGCCCGCGAAGATACCGATGTATATATCGGGGATATCCAGTTCGCACACCTCCCAAACGACACGGTTATCCCGGTCGTATTCCGTCACAGCCCGGTCTGCGCTGATTAGTGTATTTCCGTTCTCCAGCCGCAGCGCACACACCGGTGACGGCCTCGGAGGAAATTTCCGGATGACGGCGCCGTTCCGGTCATATTCGCGGACCGTGCCTTCCGCGGTAAAGGGCACGAGATACGTGCCTTCGGCGGTCTTGCGGCACATGCGGAACTGGGCATGGGGCGTTTTTTCCGTAGTGGACAATGGCACTTGATGCACAATCTCGCCCGCGCGGTTCACTTCGATCAGGCGGCATTCTCCCACAATGCCAATCATCACGTTGCCATCGGGTAGAGGCTGACAATTGGGAATTTCATTAGGCGCCTCCGTCCGATATTCCCAGACCGTCTGCTTGCCTGGGGTGATTTCCCGAACCCCCTGGTACCAGGTGGTCAGAATATTGCCGTTGGGCAGCATCCATACGTCCTGCGGGTGCGGTACGGGATATTCCCAGGTCACAGCACCGGCAGTGTCCAGCATCACAATGCGGTCATGTTCATGTTCGGACACCAGCACAGGGAAGGGGCCCCAGGTATTTTCGTGCCAGAAATTACCCCGCAATCCCGGCTCCGTTCCCTCAACGCCCAGAACATTATCGCGGTCCACATCGAGATTCGGCCAGACGAGGTCCCCGTTCAGCTGGGCGTCTTCCCGTAGATACGCGCCAAGACGCAGAGAATTGCAGTCCAGCCATTG
Source organism: Candidatus Hydrogenedentota bacterium (assembly GCA_022706235.1). Taxonomy (GTDB): domain Bacteria; phylum Hydrogenedentota; class Hydrogenedentia; order Hydrogenedentales; family CAITNO01; genus JAAYBJ01. The sequence goes on from JAKJCY010000073.1 coordinate 8,690, forward strand.
GATTATTTTGTGCCGGTCTTCATCAGACACGGTGTCGCGATGAAATTCATCCAGCAGGGACTGGCCTATCCGCGACGCGCGCGCGCCAAACCTGCCGGGAATGGTGCGCGAACCGCCGTGAACACCGCTGTAAGCCGTGGTCATGTCGGTAAACATGGCACCGGAAAACCAGAAGGTATAGTCTTCTTTGAGATTCTCATAGGACATGTCCTGCAGCCCCACATGCTTCTCCCGGTGGCAGGGCAGGCATCGCTGCTCGAAAATCGGTTTGATTTGCCGGTAATAACTGACGGGCTCCACGGGACCGCACTCCGGTTGCAGTTTGGAGGGGGGCCGGCGCAGCGCGAGGGGATGCCCCTGCCGGTGGGCTGCGCCGTGGGTGGGTTCGTGGCAGCCCAGACAGGAAAGCTGTTCGCCAGGGTGGACATAGGCCGAGGACCGCATGGATTGTACGGCCATGTAGTTTTCGTCAAGGGCTTGAAATATCAGCTGCTTGGCCACCGGCGCCTCAAAATAAGCGCTGCCGTCTTCCTCCACGGGGACGATGCCCAGGGGGATCCGGGGGGTATTCTCGCGCTCATACCCTATCATGGGAAGGCCCATTTCATGGTTGGATTTCGGGATGTTTTGCACCACGCGCAGCCACTTGATACGGGTCCCTTCCGGGAAAGGCAAGTCCGAATTATACACATCCATCACGGCCACTGTGGCGGCGGGGGCCGCGGCGTTTCCGGCCGGCCGGGTGTTCGGCGGGATGGCCGGCGGACAGGGACGGGGCCGGAGTGGAATCGGGTCGATAATCCGGAGGCGCTCGTCCTGCGGACACGGCAGGGACCGCAAATCACACAGAAGTTCCTTGTTACCGAACCGGTCCAGGAGCACCAGGTTCTCCCACTCGTTGCACAGGTAGAAATCCTCGCTTAACGGCCAGGGCGTGCCGTAACGATAGTGACGCCGTCCCGGTGTTTCCGTCTCGGGAAAGGGTTCTTCCGGGGTAATACGCTTGATTTGAGACATGTGATGATCGTCTTCAATGCGCAGGTCAAGCATGCACAAGGAACCGTAAACGGAACCATGGTGGGGCGCGGCGGTAAACATGTACAACGGCGAAGCCGGTATGGCGCGGATGCCCATTTCCACCAGGGGCGCGCCGAACCGGCTGTCCCATTCCCGGCCGTTTTCGACCTTCCACGGCGCGTGGTCGGGGAAGGTGTGAAACGGCAGCGGGTAGTTGCCGTGGGGCGCACGCGGATTCGTTCCGTCGGGATTACTGATCCAGAAACGGGTTCCCAGGCAGTTCTCCCGGTCGACATAATCCCAGCGCGTGTAGACCAGTTGTCCGTCATTATTAACGGAAGGGTTCCATTCACTGGTTTCAAAGTAACTGAGCGGCAGGATTCCCCCACCGTCCTGGTCCATGGAAAAAAGCGTGTAACTGCGCACTTTCAGATAAGCGTCAAAGCAGCGGATGTAACCGCCGCGCCGTTCCGACACGAAGGCAATACGGCCGTCGGGCAACCAGCAGGGATCAAAGTCGTTATGGGCCCCGTCGGTCAGCTGCACAAGATTGGAGCCGTCCACATTGACCTTGAACACATGAAAGGAGGTTTTCTTTGAAAAGACCCAGCGATGTTCGGCATTTTCTGTCCAGGCGAAGGTGATGGTTTTGCCGTCATAGGACAGGTCCGGGGTGGCAAAGGCACCGTAATCCAGTTTTTTCCCCTGCAATCTGCCGTTCTGAACCACGGAATCCGCCAGGATATTGAGGATTTCCGGAACGCCCTTATACTGCCGAATCCGGTACAGGCCGCCGCCGGGCAGGGCGTTGAAACCGAAATATTGCGTCACAAAATGGCCGCCTTGCGGGTCGGCCGTCTGCGGGTTGGACCGCACCGAACCTTCGAAGGTGCCCCGGGCCACACACAGAATCTCCTCAAAGTCCAGCAACGGATTGGACAGCACCAACCGGCGGCGTATGGCACACGCGGCCAGGTACCAGGTTTTATAGGACAGTACATCCGGCCCCGGCGAATTTTCACGTACGCGCTGCAAATCACGGGCACTTTCCGCAAACGCCACGGGCGCATCTCCGGGTGTCAACCGTTCAAGAAGCGCTTCCGTGCGGCGCAGGACCGTACCCAGCGCTCCGCCGTCCGCCTCAGAAATCAGGGCATGGACATCATACACCTCCCGGCGCAATTTCTCCGCATCGGGACCGCCCGGCCGGGAATCGGGATAGTCCTTTTTCCCCATCCACTCAAAATCATGACTCCATTGCCGGAGTACGGCATCGGTGATATCCTCCATGCGCACCGTCGTGAGTCCCAGCCATTCAACAAGTACCGCCAAGTCCTGACGGAGGGAGGACACGTCTTCCGGGGGCGGCAGTTCTTGCAGGGCGCCGGGCATCCCGCCCGGAATTTCACGGCCGTCACGAGTAAAGAGTTTATGGGTAAGCCTGAACTGACCATCCCTGCCACGTCCTGAGGCGTCACGGCCGGGCGCGTCCGCGTTAAAATGCCAGAGCCCCAAGGTCGCTTCGCCGGCGATAGAACCTTCGGACACGTCCATTCCCGCGTACGATGCCTGGGCGGAGATATGCACGGCATCGATCAGGCCCTGGCATCCAAAACCGCCTTCCGAAAGACCGCCCAGGGTCAGGGGGCCGGGTATACGGGAGGTGTCTACCCGCGTCACAGCCACATCCGACTGCTCCTCCCCGTCCACATGTACGCGGGTCCGCTCCGGCATCATCTCCACAGTCACCTCATGCCACGCTCCATCCGTAATGGAAACCCGGGTGTGCGCATGATCCGGGGAATAGCCCGGCGCATATACATGAAGCACCCCATCGCCCGGTGTTGTAAAGATTTCCCAATGCGCGGCCGAGGCCTTGGTTTCATTGGCAACGAGAATGTTGTACGAGGTATGCCCGAACAGTTTTACCCGGCAGGTCACCGTAATCGGCAACTGACTGTATTCCGGAACGGCAGGCGTAACCAGGGCCCCCCGGCGCGCATCCAGTACACTGGTATCCGCATCCTCAGCCCAGGCTGAAACAGGACCGATGACCACACCCGCGATCAGCACTGTGGCTGAAAATATGACATTAATTAAAAACTTGATCGAACTCATAAGCATGGTGTCCCGGTGTCAAAAATCAATAGACAGTAGTCAGAGCGTGAAAGGAATTTTATCTTCTTTGCCCTATCCAGCGCCACTACAGGGGCGGTAGAAAATCTTCCCGCCGGAGTGCTCCTCCGGAAACATCGCCCGAAAGGACTGAAACTGCCGTCTATTTTTGACCGGAGCCGTACCGCGAGTACAACCACCAGAAACACTTTGGTACGGTAAGGCGTACTCAGGAAAATCAACAGCCACCGGCGAACCTAAATCCGCACGTAAGGGATGCCGAGAACGTAGAAGCGGCATCCTGCCGCTTCCATCGTGACTGCGGCCCGCATGTCCGTCTTGATGCAAAGCGGCAGGATGCCGCTTCTACGTTCCTTGTCCTTATTGGCTTTACGCCAACGACTCGGTTTCTTACGTGCGGATTTGGGGCGGAGCCGGTGGATTAACGTTGATGTAGTCAACGCTGAAACTGCAGGCTACTGAAAACTCGAAGCAAAAATAATCCCCATTTTTTTCTTACCTATAAACACTACACGCTACACTTAAACTGTTTGTTAAATTGCTTCTGATATTTTATATTTCCGTTGATGCAGATAATGATGTAGAAATTTTAACTCCGTCTATCTCTTGTCAGTCTGAGCCATGAAAACGGAGGACATACTTTCAATGACTATAGTATCAATTCAATCATCTACAGCATCTTCATGTGGTCGTTTTTATTTGTTAACGAAATTCTCTGTCTTTGTCTATAGTAAACACTGGGGTTAGTATTCGATCTGCTGGATGCTTCGGGTAAAATACATCTTGACAAAAAAAACTTTACGTGATATTATTCTCATGTTTTTGAATTTTAATCGGCATAACGTATTTATCCCCATAATGAGCTTCATTATAGAATCTGTAATTATTCGTTAAGTGTTGTGAAATTACTTCGTGGTGGATAAGGAGGAAGTGTATGTGCCATTCAAAATCTGATATGTTTTTTACCTTCATGATTACATTAATTATCTGTTTCCTGATAGATTTCAAGGTTAACGCGGAAATAGAACCTCTTAATAGTGCTTATCAGACAAGTACCAGCGATGACATCTATTTTATTTATCATGTTGATTATAAATATGTTAATCGCTTACTGCTTGTTGGCGTTTCGTGGAAGCCTCACTCGAATGATATTATCGGTCAAATAACATATGGGGGGCGTCCACTGCTGCCTGTGGGACGAGCAAGTGGAAATGGCCTGATTGTTGACCTGTACTATCTGGTGAATCCGCCCGTCGGCGATATGTTGCTGGCCGTGGATTTTCTCAGTACGCATCGAGGGGCTTGCGTGGGTGCGGTCACGTTTGCCGGCGTCAATCAGACGACGCCACTAGGGTCCTTTATCGGAACTCACGGTTCCGGAGTCAGGCCGCTTTTAACCATTGCCTCCAATGCGAACGATGTTGTCCTTGATACCCTTGTTACGGACAAAAATACGGATCTGGCCATGGATCCAGGTCAGCTCGAATTATGGAAGTTAAACCAGAACGTCGATACCATCCGGGCTGGGGGCAGCTGGAAAGACGCCTCCACGACAGGCACAACCACCCAGATGGGTTGGAACTTAAACGCAGCTAAAAACTGGGTGATTGGCGGGATTTCCATTAAACCGGTGATATGCAATGATGGTGTTGATTGCACGACAGAAACATACAGCATGGAACAGGGCTGCATCTATACCCCTAATGCGAGTCTTTGCGCTGACGGTATTTCCTGCACCACAGATGTCTGCGACCCAGTCCAGGGATGTCAGCATACGCCAGACAATGGCGCCTGTAACGACAGTATTGCCTGCACCACAGATACCTGCGACCCAGTCCAGGGGTGTCAGCATGTGCCAAGCAATGGCGCCTGTAACGACAGTATCGCCTGCACTACAGATACCTGCGACCCGGCGGAGGGATGTAAGCACACGCCGGACCACGGTATGTGCACTGACAGCATCGCCTGTACCACAGACACCTGTAACCCAGCGGTGGGATGCACGCATACCCCGAACAACAGCGCTTGCAATGACGGCATCCCCTGTACCACAGATACCTGCAACCCGGCAACGGGATGCACGCATACCCCGAACAACAGCGCATGTACCGATAGCATTGCCTGCACCGCAGACACCTGTGACCCGGTCGAGGGGTGCAAACATACGCCGGATAACAATGCGTGCAATGACAGCATTGCCTGCACCACGGACACCTGCAACCCGGCAGTGGGATGCACACATACCCCGAACAACAGCGCGTGTGCTGACAGCATCCCCTGCACCACGGACACCTGCGACCCGACCGAGGGATGCAGGCATACGCCTAACCACAGTGCCTGCAATGACAGCATCCCCTGCACCACGGACACCTGCAGTCCCACCGAGGGATGCAGGCATACGCCAAACAACGGCGCCTGCAATGACAGCATCCCCTGTACCACGGACACCTGCAGCCCCACCGAGGGATGCAAGCATACGCCAAACAACAGCGCCTGCAATGACAGCATCGCCTGCACCACGGACACCTGCAACCCCACCGAGGGGTGCGAGAATACGCCAAACAACAGCGCGTGTAATGACAGCATTGCCTGCACCACGGACACCTGCGACCCGGCCGAGGGGTGCAAGTATACACCGAACCACAGCGCCTGTAATGACGGCGTCGCCTGCACCACAGACACGTGCAGCCCCACCGAAGGATGCAAACATACCCCAAGCAACACGGCGTGCAATGATGGCATCGCCTGCACCACAGACACCTGCGACCCGGCCACAGGATGCAAACACACGCCGAACAACTCCGTATGTAATGACGGCATCGCCTGCACCACAGACACCTGCGACCCGGCCACAGGATGCAAACACACGCCGAACAACACGGTATGCAATGACGGTAACGTGTGCAATGGCATTGAAACCTGTGATCCTGATGACGGCTGCCAATCCGGCACACCCCTGAGTTGCAACGATGGAAACCTCTGCACCGTAGATACCTGTAATCCCGTCACAGGCTGCGCCAACACGCCCAAGAACTGTCAGGACGGTAATCCTTGCACCAATGATTATTGCAACCCGCTAACGGGTGCATGTGTACATGAATACATTTGCGAGGGTGAGGGCGAGGACGAAGGCGAAGGAGAGTACCCGGGAGAAGGCGAAGGCGAGGGCGAATGCTCGATGGGATTTGCCCTGGAGATTACCCCCAATCCCGCCGAGAGCGGAGATGATGTGTATTTTACGGTGGTGGAATTACTCGGTTCCTGCAGTTCGGGCATTCTTCAGTATGAATGGAAATGGCGCCCCGAAGATAAACACGGAAATGATTTTGAAGTTATACCGGACGCCTGCAATTCTTCGGAATATACCCTGGAGGATGCTGATTCTTCCGATACGGGTACTTATGTTTGCACCGTATCCGATGATTCAGATTCTTTTGCCACAGCACCTGTTTTCTTGAGAGTCTTTCTCAATATCCCGGTCGTTGCGCTGGCGGGCATGGGATTACTTGTCACGATCATCGCCGTAACAGGAAAACACATGTTGCGAAAGCGTTAATTGGCGGTGCATTGCCTAGTCGAAACTATGGAATAGAGATTAGGTGGGAGTCTGCCCCTGCCAGTATGCCCGATGACCGCAATCAACAATCACCGTCAGAGCCGGTGGTATGAGGAGGGCTCCTAAAAGGAGCCTCATTAAAACAACTATCGATGCCGTCTCAAAGCCTCGTTGTCCCTCTTATGACGCCCAAGCCTACGTCATTCGTTTTTTTTCACGCGAGTGGATGCGTTTCAAAGGTAGTGCCGTATAGACGCGAAAAGGGCTGACAGGTTCATAAGCAAAGAAAACGATGGAACGGCAAAGCCTGACGAATTCTCACCGTCACAGCCGGTGGATTCACTTTGATTTAAGAAGTGGCCTTTGTAACATCATAAAGGCAACCAATCCTTTCCTGCTCAACCTACTCAGGCCTTTATCCTCATTTTCCTATTTGGATTGCTCCCCGAAAATCCTGTCCAAATTGCGTGCACATCATTCAAGTATTCCCATCCAATTACTTTTAATTTATGCACGAATGAGCCTTCGTGTTCAGTTTATCACACTTTTAAATTTTAACTAGAACACTAAATAACAACTAATTCGCTGGTCATATTTCTTTTTCTTTCGCTAATTAAAACCCGGAGTAGAAAATATAAACATCATCTTTTATTGAATTTTTATTTTTTATATAGATAATTTTCAGATAAAATAAATGTAGAATAATTTGATGGAATGTGCTAATATAAAGCCAGTCGAATAGAAGTCCCCCCTGTTCGAGGTCAGTTGGAGCATGGTAACGGGGGAAAACAAACCCAATGGAGGATGGACAATGAATACCCCAAAAAAGAAACAGCGGGTAGCGTATTTAGCAATGCTTGTCGGAGTATCCATGATGGTCGTGTGTTTTTCAGGATGCGATAGGACACCGCCGGGGCCGGTCACCGCTTTGGTTGCCGCAGCGGGAAACGCCCAGATTGCCTTGAACTGGACAAACCCTGCTGACACGGACTTGAATGGCGTTAAGATTCTGCGCAAGACCGGAACCGCACCCAGTTCGAACATCGACGGCGAGGTTATTTTTAATGCGAAAGGAACCTCGTATACGGACCTTAACTTGTTGAACGGGATACAATACTTCTACGCAGCCTATGCTTATGACAAGGCGGGGAATATTGCGATCGGTGCCCAGGCGAGTGCAACCCCAATAGTTCCGGATACCACGCCACCCGCAGCTGTAAGCGGTTTTACCGCTATGGCCGGAAACGCGCAGATTGTCCTTGCCTGGACCAATCCGGGCGATGTAGATTTAGCCGGGGTCAAGGTCCTGCGTAAGACCGGTTCCGCGCCAAGTTCCAGCAGCGATGGTGATGTTATATTTAATGGGTTGGGCGCCACATATACGGATACCGGCTTGACAAACGGCACAAAATACTTCTATGCCGCGTTCGCTTATGACAATGTCGGCAATCACGCCACAGGTACCCAGGCAAACGCAACCCCCATGGCGCCTGATACCACCCCACCGGGAATGGTCACCAACTTCACTGCCGATGCGGGCGATGCACAGGTTATTCTTACCTGGACCAATCCAGGCGATGTGGATTTAGCCGGTGTCAAGGTACTGCGCAAGACCGGTTCCACGCCGACATCGGCGACCGATGGCAGCGTCATTTATGATGAGCTGGGCACCACCCATACTGATGCTACCGCTGTAAACGGCACCGAATACTTCTATGCCGCATTCACCTATGATAATGCCGACAATTATGCGGACGGCGCGCAGACAAGCGCGACGCCGACTTCTGCATCGGCTCTGGAAGAGATATTGAGCGAACTGGTTGAATTACAAGAGGAGATTATTCAAGACCCCGACAATGTACTGACCGAAGAACAGGAAGAAGGTCTTAGTAAACCGTTGGTGGAAGCGGAAGCATTGTACCGCGGCGGCGACCCGTGTGGCGCGGCCGACGTGTTGGATATGGACTTTCTCCCGCTGGCTCAGGAAGTGCGGCAGGGAGACGCCATTGGAACTGCGGAAGAGTTGTACAACATGGGCCGGATGCTCCGCTATGACATGCTGGGCGCCGTCCTGGTGAAGAGCGCCTGCCCGGGCGCGGAACGGCTGGGACTGGAGGTCGCTGCAAAAGTCGAGGAACAGAACACGGAAAACGTGGCGGGACTCGGCCTGTTCGGCGAACCGCTGGTACAGACAATTGCCCTTGAAGACAGTACCAAGGCCGGCGGACGGGAAGTATTTACAGAGGTCACTATCCCGGGCGCCAACGCCGTCCTCGGAGATCCGGGCAAACCGGGCATACCCGTGTACCGCGAGTTAATCGCCGCCCCCATGGGAGCGAAAGTGAGTGTGGTCCTGACCAAAGCGGAGCCCGTTGTCGCGGAAGAAATTTACTTGAATCTCTATCCATGCCAGGAGCAGCCTGTTGACGCTCCGCCGGATCCCTCTATCTTTGAGAACAAACCTTTTATCAGGAACGCCGAGGTCTATGCCGAAAACGCGGCATATCCTCCGGAGCCGGTAACATTACTTCCCCTCGGCAACGCGCGGGATATGCAGTACTACCTGGTTGAAATCGCCGCCGGACAATATTTCCCTCTGGGCAACAAACTGGTCCTGTTTGACAATGTCAAGTTTGAAGTGGAGTTTAAAGGCGGGGACGGCGCTTTCCTTTCGGAAGCCATGCTTAACCCCTTCGAAAGCAATGCAGATATCTTCACGGAAGCCGTACTGAACAAAAACATTATCAAAAACTATGTCATCGGCAAGCCGAATCTTACGCTTTCGGGGGAAGAGTTCCTGATCCTGACCCACCCTGATTTCAATGACGCCGCCATCGCGCTGCGCGACTGGAAACGGGAAAAGGGCATCTGGACCAATGTAATTCAATGCGGCACCGGTTCCGGAATCACGGGCCGCACAACCAAAGAGGAAATCGACGCATGGATACATGAGCATTACGATTCCGTATTCATTCGTCCCTCTTATATCCTGCTGCTGGGCGATGCGGAATTCATCGCGCCGTTCTATCAAAATGGAATAGGCACGGACTGGACCTATGCCATCCTGGGAACACCCGGCGTGGATACGGTGCCGGACTTTGCGGTCGGCCGTATTCCCGTGGACACGCTCGAACAGGCCAACACGGTGGTAAACAAAATCATTGCCTACGAGAAGAATCCACCCATGAACGCCGACTTCTACGGCACGGCGGCGCTTGCCGCCCAATTCCAGTGCTGTCGCGCGGGAGCCGCCTACGGCACCGCTGAGCGCACCTTCACCGAAGTGTCGGAATTCGCGCGCAACGTCATGGTCAGCGCCGGAAAGACCGTGGACCGGCTGTATGTCAGGACAGGCTCCCAAACGCCCACCCGCTACTATGACGGCACGCTGCTTCCCGCGGCCATTGGCGCCGCCAGCGGATTCCCCTGGGATGCAGACGAAGCCGACATCACCAGTGCCTGGAATGACGGAAGGTTCCTGATCATGCATCGCGATCACGGCTGGCAGGAAGGATGGAGCCATCCCGAATATGAACTGCCCGCCATTGACGATCTTACGAATGGTGTCCTGCAGCCCGTGGTATTCAGTGTCAACTGCGCCAGCGGCTTCTGGGACAATGAAACCGCAGGCGGCGCCTACGGCACCACCGTCGGCGGCGTGTATTTCTGTGAGAAGCTGTTGCGCAAGGCGAACGGCGGCGCCGTCGGCATTTTGGGCGACACCCGCAACAGTCCCAGCTGGGCGAATTCGGTCCTGACCCAGGGGTTCTATGATGCCATATGGCCGAGCGCCATAGGATCCTTCGGCGGGACAGCGTCCCAGAGGCGCCTCGGCGACATTCTAAACCACGGAAAACTCTATCTGATGTCCAAGGTCGGGTTTAGTGTAATGGGCGAGACAATTTATAATTCGGATGCTGTTTCCGAGCTCTACCTGTGGCACTGCATCGGCGATCCCACCATGGAAATTTGGACCCGAAATCCCTATTTGCTCGTCCTGCCTGAACTCCTGAAGTATCGCTTCATTGAAATTTATTACCCCTTCCCGCCGGAAGGCCCCCTGTATGCCGGCGGTATCAACCTGGAATATGCGGTTGAAGGGGCTGAAATCACCATCTACCGGGCGCCTGGAGCTGTCATGGCCAAGAAGGATGAGGACGGCGACAAGGCGGTACTGGCGAAGAGAGTCGACCCGCTGGGACGCGGTGTCGTTAAAAACGGTGTTGCGTTCATCGAGTTCCTTGAAGACCTGGATACGCGCCAATCGCTGCAGTTTATCGCGACGGCTGAAAATGCCCAGGCAAAACTTCTGAACGCCAAAAAACTGGACTAGACATACGGTAACACGGGTACATCCAGCCCGCGAGCCCATCAAGGGTTCGCGGGCTTTTTTATACCCAAACAACCAATTGGCAACCGGGGTAGTAACCCGCTTGTATCGCAACCGTTCAAGCAGTTGATCCTAAAAACACTGTTGTATTCGGAACCGGTTTTCGAACAAAGGACTTAAAGGACATAAACGACCAAAAGGACAACACAACGCTCTCGCGGTTGGTGGATCCTTTACGTCCTTTAAGTCCGTTCGGTCCTTTATGTTTTCCTCGTTTTTCATCAAAGAAACCACGGTGTCACAAATTTTCTAAGCCGGGATGAACACATCACAGCCCGACACTCTGTCATTGCGAGCGCAGCGAAGCAATCTCAGCGTAAAACAGGCCTGCCGAGAAAGAGATTGCTTCACGTTGTTCGCAATGACGGACGGATGGGTTGCGGCCCCCGGCGTCGCTTTTTACGCGATTAAACTCCGCACCTCGTTGGGCGACCATCCATAAATACACAGTACTCCACCAACCCTGTAAATGTAAGTGGGCATCTGTGCGGCGCTGCTATCCGCAAGAGCCCTCTCATTTCCTATTCACAGCCGGGGTCCTCTCGTTCCCAAATTTCATTTGGGAACGCAATCTCTCTTGAAATTCTATTTCCCTTTTCACATCGTTTAAGCCGATGTCTTCCGGCGCTCGACCATGGTTGCAAAGTAGAACTTCGCGAACAAGTGCGTTCCCAAGTACAACTCTTGTCATTACCCACATTTTTTGGCAATGAATAGTAGCGGCTAAAAACGATTGTTTGAATTCAATATCCCAA
>JAKJCY010000074.1 GCA_022706235.1 Candidatus Hydrogenedentota bacterium
GCCGAAGGCGAAGGCGAAGTAGTTGCCGAAGGCGAGGGCGAAGTACCAGCCGAAGGTGAAGGCGAAGGGGAACCCCTGCCGAGGGTGAAGGCGAAGTACCTGCTGAAGGTGAAGGCGAACCCCCTGCCGAAGGCGAAGGCGAAGTAGTTGCCGAAGGCGAGGGCGAAGTACCAGCCGAAGGTGAAGGCGAAACCCCTGCCGAGGGTGAAGGCGAAGTACCTGCTGAAGGTGAAGGCGAACCCCCTGCCGAAGGCGAAGGCGAAGTAGTTGCCGAAGGCGAGGGCGAAGTACCAGCCGAAGGTGAAGGCGAAACCCCTGCCGAAGGTGAAGGCGAACCCCCTGCCGAAGGCGAAACCCCCGCTGAAGGCGAAGGCGAAATACCTGCCGAAGGCGAAGGCGAAATACCTGCGGAAGGTGAAGGTGAAGCCCCCGCCGAAGGTGAATCGCCTGAAGGCGAAACTACAGAAACGGTTAAGGTGCCCATGGTCGCGGGAGCAACGCTTGAAGATGCAGCGGCCCTGCTAATGGAAAGAAATTTAATTATTGGCGATATTTATTATGAATGCAACGATGATCTGCCGGAAAATATCGTCATCCGTACGGAACCTGACGCCTTTGCCCTCGTGCCCCCCAACACACCTGTTGCGTTGTGGGTGTCCACGGGTGCCTGTCCGTGCTGTCAGGGGTTTGATTTATTCAACTGGGCCAACCTGTTCTTAGGGGTATTGTTGACCGTTGGACTTCTGATAGCGAGTATCGCTTTCGGCGTGGGCGACAAAGTAAGTATCATTACGGATTTAGATAAAGAGTAAAGACAATAACTAGACAGCCTGGCGTTATTCCGTAACGCCAGGCTGTTTTTCGTTGGACTAAACGGCTTCGCCGTGGATATTACCTCGTGTGCCCGCAAAACAGGGACAGACAACCAAATAGCAGTATCTGCCAAATGGCTTATATGCAATGGTCGTGGGCTATTTGGCAGTCAGTCCCTGTTTCGCTCTGTTTTCTTGTTTGCATTTAGTCCAACGAAGTTTTTCAGTTGGCAGAGCAACTGAAAAAGCTTATTCGTTGGTGTAATTGATATAGCGGCGGTAACCGGCAAGTTTACACCCGGAAACCGTTTCAAGCGTTATCCCCGCGTATCACGCCCGATCAATTGCAAAAATTCCTGACGCGTGATTTCGTCGTTGTGGAAACTGCCCAGAACAGACGAGGTGGTCATGATGGAATTCTGTTTTTCCACGCCCCGCATCATGGTGCAGAGGTGCTTGCATTCAAGAACTACGCCCACCCCTTCCGCCTGGGTGTGGTCCATAAGCGCGCGCGCTATTTGTGCGGTCAGGCGTTCCTGTATTTGCAGGCGTCGCGCGTAAAAGTCCACAATCCGTGCTATTTTACTCAGACCGATTACCTTCTTCTGTGCAATATAGCCGACATGGGCGCGTCCAAAAAACGGCAGCATGTGGTGTTCGCACATGCTGTATAACTCGATGTCGCGCATGATGATCATATTGTTGGATTCCGCCTCGAAAATGGCGTTGTTGATAATGACGCCCATATCCTGGTGGTACCCCTGGGTCAGGAAAGCCAACGCTTTGGCATAGCGCTGGGGGGTTTTCAATAAGCCTTCCCGGTCGGGGTCTTCGCCGATTTCTATCAACAGTTCTCGCGCCAGTTGCGCCACCCGCTCAATATTCATTTCAGGAACCTTTCTCTCAATAATGTTGTAAACGGTACGTCCGGAACAAGCGCCCGGCGCTGTTCGTCGTTAACCAGTGCCCGTAAAGAGGTGTTATCATCGGGCAAAACCAGTGCCCTGATCAATTCCAGTAACGCGGCGGCAAGAAAGGGCCTTTTTCGGATATCCGGATCCGGGATGACTAGTCCGGGTTCCTCGATGACCAGCTGTCCGCACAAAACCACGTCTAAATCTATCGCACGGGCGGCGAATTTATCTACGGTTCTCTTGCGGCCCAAGGCCTCTTCTATGGGGCGCAGCACAGCGTACTTGAGTTCTCTGAGTTGACCTTCGAAAGGAAGCATGACCGCGCCGTTCAAATAGTGCGGCTGTTCGGGCCGGTTGATGGGCGGGGTGCGGTAGAAGGTGGAGATGCCGCGGATGATATGCGCTGCGTGGAGCATTTCCAGGGCGCGCGGTATCGTTTCTTCCGGATGGATATTGCCACCCACGGAAATGTAACACGTTTTGAAGGAAGGCTCGTTCAAGTCATGCTCCCGATTTTGAACGGGTGATTTCAACAGCCACGCTTCGGGCAAAACGCAACGCGCCGGGTTTGTCCAGTGTCACGGTCACCCGCGCCACGTGGGGCGCATCAAGGCACACCCGGGCCACTTCCCGCGCGAGTCTTTCCACCAGGAAGCAGGAGGACGCCTCCACCAGCGCCAGCACCTGCTGTTTGACCCGTTTATAATCCACCGTATCCCCGATGGAATCGCTTTCGCCTGCGTTGCGCAGGTCGGCCCACAGCACGATATTCAGTAAAATTTCCTGGGGTTTTTCCCGTTCTTCAGGAAAAATGCCCAGGATGCAGCGGGCGCGCAGGTCCCGGATGAAAATCTTATCCAACGCCGTTTCATTCATACATGCTTCCTCTCAAGTGCCGTCCGCCGTCCACGAACAGGGTCTGCCCTGTCACAAATCCGGCGCCGAGCAGATAGAACACCGCCTTCACGATGTCTTCCGGGCCGCCATGACAATGCAGAGGGTTGCTGGAGGCCAGTTGTTCAAGGTAGTCTTTGCCCTTGCCCGCAGGCGGCAGGATCAGTCCTGGCGCAACGGCATTGACACGGATGTCCGGGGCGAATTCCACCGCCATGACCCGGGTCAGTGTTTGCAGTGTCCGCTTGCTCAAATGGTAGGGCAGATGCTTTCTATCATAGTCCATGACCATGGTATCGATCATATTGACGATGGCGCCGGGGCGTCCCTGCGCCGCAAAACAGCGTGACAGCAGCAGCGGCGCGATGGCGTTTACCGACATGTTCTCCTGGATTGCCCTGTCGGTCGTGTCGGCGAAGGTTATTTCTTCGAAAATGGAGGCATTGTTGATCAGTATGTCCAGGTGGTTCGTTTTGGACAGGGCCTCTTCCATGACACGGGGGACCGTACCCTCCGCCGCGAGGTCGGCCTGCACAACATCTGCGACGCCGCCCGCATCCGCGATGGTCTGCGCCAGGGCGCGGGCTTCCGCTTCGGCGCGGTTATAGTGCAGCACTACGCGTGCGCCTTTTGCCGCGAGGGCAAGGGCCAGGGCTGCGCCAAGCCGTTTTGCCGCGCCCGTGATAAGGGCCGTTTTTCCGTTCAAAAAATCAGCATTCATGCCCGGGTATTCCCGCCTTATCCTTGGATAAAAAGTTAGTTCAACAGGGCCTGAAGGGCCTCGATATTTTTTCTGGCCGCTTCAAAGTCCGGCGCCTGTTGAAGGGCTTGATGGTAAAAGGCGATGGCCTCCTCATAACGGCGTTCACGCGCCCGGAGATTTCCCAATTCAAGCAGAAAGTCCGGATTGCCGGGTTCTTGTTCGTGTAAATATTGGAACTGCGTAAAGGCCTCGTCATAAGCTTCTCCCTGCAGGCAGGCATAGGCGAGGTTGATGCGCGCCCGGGCAAAGTCCGGCTGCAGCCCCAGCGCCCGTTCATACCACCTCCGCGCTTCCCGCGTATTCCCGTGGAGGGCGTACTGATAGCCGATGCCGTTCAGGAGTTCGGCGTCTTCCGGGAACCGTGCCGCGCCTTCTTTGTAGATACCGATGCCCTGTTCAAAATCCCCGTTTTCGATAAAGAGGTTTCCCAGATTGGCGCGGGCAAGGGTGTATTCCGGCGCCAGTGCGAGCGCCTGTCGAAACAGTTTTTCCGCCTCTTGTCTGTTCCCTTGTCCGGCCAGCAACAGTCCCAGGTTGTTCAGGGTGCGCACGTCTTTCGGGGCGTGTTCCAATGTGGCCCGGTACCAGTATTCCGCCTCCTTCATGTCGCCCGCCGCCATGAACTGCACACCCAGATTATATTGGAGACCAGGATCGTCGGGCGCGTACTCCAGGGCTTTTTTGAATGTGTCAATCGCCTCTTGTGTATCCCCAGTGCGACCCAGCAGGTCGCCCAGGTTGCTCCAAGCCAGCACAAATTCGGGGTTGGCCGCCACGGCCGCCCGGTAATGGGTCAACGCGCCGTCCAGGTCTTTTTCCTCTTCCAGCAGTATCGCGAGATCGTTATGGGCGCGGCTGTCTTCCGGATTCAGCGTTAATGCCTCCTCATAGGCGGCGCGCGCCTCGTCTCTGCGCCCGTCGGCAGCGAGGACCACCCCGATGTGGTAATACAAATCCTGGCGGTAGGGAACCGGCTCCTCCTCCGTGCCCAGCGCCGCCCGCAGCAGCCGTTCCGCCAAGGCATATTCCTTTTCAAGGGCCAGGGCATGGCCGATTCGGAAAGGCATGTACAGGGAGAATGTCTCGCGGAGCATTAGTTCCGCTTCCACTTTCGCCAGTTCCACCTTTCCCGCCCGAAGCCAGGAATCCGCCCGGGCGTAATGCCAGCGGGCCTTATCCGGCCGGTAGGGCACGAAGTCGATGGAGGCCAAGACGACAAGGAGTACGAGCAATGCCGCCGGGAGCGCCGTCGCCTTGAAGCACTTTTGTGCCAGAAACTGAAACAGGCGGACAACGCCATATGCCCCGATCATGAAAAGAAAACCCGTCAGTGGATGCCTGGCCCGCGCGTTCACGAAAAAGGGGAGGAAAGATAACCAGTACATGAATATGAGCCCAAAAATCAAGGGCAGCATGGCCTTCGTGGCGGTGTTTTCAGGCAGGCTGTTCCGACGCCAGTCCCGCAACAGCAATACGGTTCCAAAAAGAAACAGGCCAAATACATACGGGAACCCCGGCAGGAATTTCAGAGGGGGGTAGTAGTCTTTTTCGTATTGGATGACCTTGTTCTCCGTGATTTCCCACGGGGACCAGAACAACGCTGCTTTTTTCAGCGTCAGGCACAGCGCCGCCCCGGGATGCGCGCCTACCCATGCCAGTGCCTTGTGCATGAAGATTGTGGACGCTTCAGAATGGGTCAAGTTTTCCTTGCCCACCTCGCGCCCCAGCCCCTGCACGATACGATCATATTCCCACACGGAAAACTGCCCGCTTCCTTCCAATGCCTGCAGGTACGGGGTCCACGAGGTATGCCCGTCCGAATACTCACTGTTGCCGATGTGCAAGTTTTCGCCAAAGTAGGTGGAGATGGGAACGAATTCTCCGGACACAAGATAATTGCGCAGTGTGACCGGCGCGATGGTCAACAGCGTGGCGCCTAACAGAGCGGTCCAGGCCGGGATCGCCGCCCGGACCTTGCCGTCACGCCATGCCACCCACATCGCCCATACCGCCATCACGGGGCCGTACAGCAAAATATTGGGGCGCATCAGAGCGTAACATCCGGTCAAAACGCCCGCCACGGCCATCCAGCGCGCCGCCTTGGTCCGGCTCCATTTATGCAGGGAAAACAAAATGCAAGGCAGTAGAAACACGAATACCGCCGGGTCGTTGATCTCGCCCTCGTAATAAATGAACCCCCAATAGGTCGCCATCAGGGCGGCCGTAATGAACCCGGCGGCGGTGCCGAACAGTAACCGCGCCATACGGTACATCAGCACAATGGAAACGAGTCCCAGAATAACATTAAAAATGCGGGGGGCAAGGTAATTACCGCCGGTAAACAGGTAGATCACGGCCAGGAGGTAGGTGTAGGCGGGAGGCCGGTAATAAGGCGTGGTGGCGATTTTCGGGTCGGAACGGCCTTCGGGCAGTGTCCAGTCCCCGGAAAGAATGGCGCGGGCGTGATAATCCTGAACAGACAAATCCTGGCGCAGTTCAGCAAAATCGGGAGCCTTCACCACTTCGGCCAGATACCACACGCGCAACAAGACGGCCACTACAAGGATAAGCGCCAGCCACCAACCCCGTCTTCGCAGGGTTCCGGGCACTGTTGAGGCTTCCTGTCCGAGGCGAATTTCCCGCGCTTCCTTCATTATGAAACCCTGACCAGGATAAACCGCGCCAGGCCTTCCATTGAGTCACGGAAGGGCGAAGATGGAAAACAATGAAGGCGTTCAATGGCGGTTTCTATATAGGTGTTCACGCGCCCGTTCAAAAGCACCGGGATGTCCAGCCGTTGGGAACAGTCTCTGACCCAGGCGCAGTCCCGGTCGGTAAGCGATACGCCCTGCAATGCCTCCAGGGCCTTTCGTTCCCGATCATCCATTCGCTGGCGCAACAGTATCAGGGGCAGTGTCTGTTTGCCCTCGGCCACATCGCCGCAACTGGGCTTGCCCAAAACCGATGCGGGCTGGCTGATATCCAACAGATCGTCCACCAGTTGGAAGGCAATACCCAGGGCGATGCCAAAGTCATACAGCATGGAAACCGAAGCGGGGTTGATAAGGCAGGCCGGAGCGCTGCAGGCCGCAGCGAACAGGCTGGCCGTTTTGGTATCCGCCAGGGTGATACAGTCTTCTTCGGTCGCCTTGTCGGCATCCCTTCCAAAGAAGCGCAGTTCCCCTTCGGACATGCGCCGGACCACCCTCGTGGCCGCGCTGATGATGTCCAGCGAACGGTATTCCAGAAGCATCTCCAATGCCCGCGCCACCAGGTAATCGCCGCCCAATACCGCCGCATGTTCATCCCAAAGCACGTTCAAGGCATATTGGCCCCGGCGCAGCGAGGCGTGGTCCACCACATCATCGTGGGCGAGTGAAGCGAGGTGCATGGCTTCATAGGCCGCCGCAAGCCGGGAATAAGGCCGCAGGTCCTGTTCACCGAGGGTTCCGGCGGCCAGCAGGCATAAGGCTGGCCGCAGCAACTTACCTTCCGCAACGGTTTCTCCCGCTGCGGCCGCCGTACAATGCACCAGGCGCAGTACATCTCCCCAGATCTCCTTCATTACCCCGCGCACTTCCTCGAGTGCCGGCGCAATGGGCTCGTATAACGCTGACAGCGTGTGTTGATGCTTCATGGCGTGAATTGTAGCACAGCCCCGAAGAAGGCCCAAAATACAGGCCACAGGACCCATATCCGGTGCTATAAGGGCATTTGTAAATTCCGGGCTGGCGAAGGTGAATCTGCGCTTACGGGCGCGTTTACATGCCCAGGCCGCCATCCACAGGTATCACCGTGCCGGTAATATACGCTGCCTGTTTCGATGCCAGGAAAGCGGCCAGGGTGGCGACCTCCTCCGGCACGCCGGTACGCCCGAGGGGGATGCGCTTCAGGACCTCTTCCCGCATCGCCGGCGGCATGGCTGAGGATAAATCGGTGTCAATCAGGCCGGGTGCAATGAGGTTGACGGTGATATTGCGGGAGGCAAGTTCACGGGCGCAGGCTTTGGTAAAGCCGACCAAGGCCGCCTTGGAAGCCGCATAATTGCATTGCCCCGCCTGGCCGCGCAGGCCGGCAACGGAACCGATGTTGATGATCCTGCCGTAATGCTGGCGAACCATATGCCGTGATGCCGCCCTGCACAGGTAAAATACGGCGTCCAGGTTGGTCCGCATAACGTTTGTCCACTGGGCGTCCTTCATTCGCAGGAGCAGGCCGTCATCCGCAGTGCCAGCGTTGTTTATCAGAATATGAATGCCGCCGAACCGCTCTACGACCTGGTCTACCAGTTCCCGGGCGTTTCGCGGTTCCGAAACGTCACACGCATATCCGGCGCAGGCCGGTCCGAGGGCGTCCGCCACGGCCTGAGCCCGTGCGCCGTCGCGGCTGCATAAGGCCACCCGCGCGCCCCGGGCGATACAGGCTTCGGCACACGCTTTTCCAATGCCTCGCGTGCCGCCCGTGACCAGGGCGACCTGGTTATCCAAGCAATTCATGTCGACTCCGCTCCATCCTGCCCGTCTGTTCTTTCATGACTGCCCTCTATTGTACCTCAGGATACCCTTCCCACGCGAAGGGACATTGTGTGCGTTGGCGAGTTTCGCGAGTGGCCTGAAATAAGAAAGGATGAGTTTTCGTTGAGGCGGTGCTTCGGGTGCCTGTCGGCCCATGGTTGGGCAAAATCGTCTTCCGGCGCCAAGGGGTGGGGGCGAGGGACGCTGCCTTTATCCTCGAGGCCTCTCTGATTACTTTCGCCCTGGGGAAATGAACCGCGTTTCTTTGGTGGATGATTAAGGCTCGATAACCGTATCCGCGGTCAATGGCGCCGATGTATCATCAGGCGCGGGTTCTTCCTTCGCTTCGGTCGCTTCCGTTTCCACATTGCGCAACAACCGTATGTTTTCCCGGATATGGTCGATGAGATTGTTTTCAACGGCGGCGCGCGTGCCCAGAATTGCGTTTTCCACGCCTTTAGCGGTGCAGGACCCGTGCAGGATTATCACGGTGCCATTGATACCCAACAAGGGCGCCCCGGGGTACTCATTCGGATCGACGGTGTGTTTCATTTGAAGCAGCGCTTTGCGGGCGAGCACGGCGCCGAGTTTGCTCATGGACGTGCTCTCGAAGGTTTCCCGGATCAGTTTTCCCATAAAATAGGCAACCGCTTCCGTGGTTTTAAGGAAAAGGTTGCCGACAAAACCGTCGCATACTACCACATCGGCGCGGCCCTCGGTCATGGCACGTGGTTCCACGTTTCCAATAAAGTTCAGGTGTTTCGCCTGAGACAATGTGGCGTGGGCTTCCCGGGCGATGGCGCCGCCCTTGAGATTTTCCTCGCCTATGTTCAGCAATGCCACCCTCGGGTGCTGCACCCCGAGCGCATAACGCGAATAAGCGACGCCCATTTCAGCGAACTGGCATAACTGCCGCGCGGAGCAATCCACGTTGGCGCCCAGGTCCAATACCACCGCTTTACCGGTCAAATTGGGCAGGGTCTGGCTGACCGCCGGACGGGAAACCCCCGGAATCGTTCCCAGCAGGATTCTCGCGGCAACCATGACGGCGCCGGTGTTTCCGGCGCTGATGACGGCTTGGGCTTCCCCTTCCTTGACCATGCGCATGGCCACCAGAAGGGACGATTGCTTTTTCTTGCGCACGGCCAGCACGGGCTGTTCGTGGGGCCCAATCCTCTCCGGGGCATGCCGCACCTGGATATTGCCCATTTTAGGAAGGGAGGACAGTTTTTCACGCAACAACGCTTCATCGCCGACCAGCACCACTTCCACATCGGAACTCAGACTGGCTTGCACCGCCCCTTCCACTTCCACATCGGGGGGGGCGTCGGTACCCATGGCATCCACGGCTATACGCACGGCAGTATTTCCCGGGAGGCGGCATAACCGGCGCAATCGGCGTCCTGCGGGCGCAATTCCCTTATGCGCCGCCTCGTGACAAGGTTTCAATCATTTTGGGGTTTTACAACAACACGGCCTTTATAAAAACCAGTCTTAAGGCATACTCGATGCGGCAGTTTGGCTTCGCCGGAATCCGGGCATTCCGTTACATTGGGCGCGGTAAGTGCGTGGTGGGAACGACGCATGCGCTTCTTCGTGCTTCCCGTACGTCTTTTTGGTACTGGCATTTGCAGTTACTCCTTTTTCTTTTCAGGGGCCAATTCGGGGAAGAGCCGCGCCAGCGAAGCCAGCCCGGTGTTCCCTTCCGGTTCTACGATGGATGTGTCTGTACACGTACAGGCACCTGTATTCAAGTTAATGCCGCATCCGGGACACATTCCCTTGCAATCCTCTTCGCAGAGAAAACGGGATGGCTGGGCGAATACCAGCTCTTCCCAAATACAAGGGGCCAGATCTATTTCCGGACCTTGAAAAGGCCGGCAGGATTCACCCTTCCGATCCTTTACGGAATGACCTGTCTCTTCCAGCCCCGCAGCATGTTCAAGTTCTTCATACGCAAGCGCCTCCCCCTGTCTGAACACCCAGGCCACCGTTACGTTGAACGCTGCCCGGGCGGGCGCAAGGCAACGGAAGCAGGCGTTTGTAAACGCGCCGCTGACCGTCCCGCGAAATAGAAAGGTGTCGGCAACGGCGGTGAAACACCCGTGAACCGTCACGTCAAAAATGGGCAGTCCCAAGGTGTCGGGCGGTTGAATCTCAGTGACAGGAGCGCACGCGTCAAACACATACCCTGTCTCGCCGATGCAGGCGACAGGAATCTTAAAAGTGCTCATGGAGTTTATTCTTTCGAAAAGGCGCGACGCACTTACTATTGTAGCAAAAACAGGCGATATACTTCAATCGGCCAATGTATGCCTCTGTGATACGGCATGGGAATACGGTGTTCTTCGGACACCCTTTCATAAAGATGCTCCGCAGTTCCGGATACGGTCTAAAAAGGTCGGGACTGCGGGTTTCAGGCCCTGCAGTCCCGTTGGTTCAACCGGAATACCTTGGCTTCCCTGCGGTCGGACCGTCTTTATGGAAGC
Source organism: Candidatus Hydrogenedentota bacterium (assembly GCA_022706235.1). Classification (GTDB taxonomy): domain Bacteria; phylum Hydrogenedentota; class Hydrogenedentia; order Hydrogenedentales; family CAITNO01; genus JAAYBJ01. The sequence continues at coordinate 10,387 of JAKJCY010000074.1, forward strand.
AGCAACTGCATATTGAAACTTTGCGGCTTGTTCGGTTTATAACTTTCGTAGGCATCCTTGCCTATGGTGCTGTCCGCGACATTTACATAAATATCCAGCGGCACATCATCGTACACCACGTTTAAAATGTTCTTTCCCGCATCCGCGAACAAGGGTGAGTTGGCGGTGGTGAGCAAGGTTTTCAGAGTCAGTTTGTCGATGGATTTGTCCAACTCTTCCCGCAGAATATCAAGCCGGGTCGGTGCGCTTTCATAGACGATTCCGGGTAGACTCAAACCGAAGTCGTCTTCTGCCAAATCATAGCGGAGCGGCGGAAGAATGCCGATGTCGTCTGTTCTGACGCGCACGCCCCGGAATTCGTTGCGTCCGTCCCCGAAGACAAGCGCGGTATTCAGGGGCGGCGTGTCTTCCGCGATACTGATGGCGTCCCTAAGGCTGAAAGCGTCATAGAAAATGGTGCGCATCAGGGGAAGGGCGTCAGATACGCCGCTTGTGCCGGGGTCCGGGACTTCAACGGCCGAAATAGCGCCCAGATTGACGCCGGTATAACAGAAGGCGAGCCCGGTATAGGTGAATACGGTGTGGGGCGCGCCCTTATCCGGGATGTACAGGATGGCGCACAGGTGCTGCGCGAAGTCGATTCCCAGTTCGTTGTTCAAGGTAACTGCGTGGGCCGCCTCCGAATCCCCGGTGAGCAGGTCGCCATAGGCCATGGTGGCCGAGGCGTTCCACTGGCTGCCGTCCATGGCTGCGGCATGGGCCATTTGCAACCGGTCCAGGCCGATGTTAGCGCCCTCGGAAATCCCCTCGATTTCATCGAGGATACGGGTGTCCATAAACGGCTCCGCGTCTTTCCACACCGTCATCAACGCTTCGTCCGTGACGCCGGTGGCCTCTTGGTAGGCTTCCACATAAGCGTTTACGAAGTCGAAAATATCGTCGGCCAGCAGTTTCCCGTAATCCTGTCCCATGGTGAAAGGCGAACCGTACAGGGTGATGACCGGCAGAATGTCTTCGGAAAATGGTACCGCGTCTTTTCGCTTTGTATTGGCGAGGTATCCGTTGAAATCCGGGTACACGGGGTCGCCGTTTGGATCCACGGGCAATATGCGCACGCCGGTGGTAAATACAAGGTTGGGTGTCTCGATGCCGTACAGGCTCGCGGGGAATGGGAGCTTCGCCGGATTGGTATATTCCAGCTGAATGAAGAAGCCCGTGTAACTGCCTGCGGGCGGGTCTTCCGGCAGCGCGCGGTAAATGCCCGGCGATGTCTCCAGAAGCTCCGTGGCCGTCCATTGCGTTTTAAGGACGCCGTTTCGGAAATCGCGTTTGTCCGCGGAGGTTGCCTGCCAAAGGCGCACGGTCTCCGGAGGATTGCCTTCATCGATTTCCACGCGGATGGTGCCGTTCGCCTCGAAGGTCTGGGCAAATTCAGGCAGTGCTATTCCCTGGGATACCGCCAGGTACCAGGCCGTCAGGCCGCGCGCGGGATTATCCTCATCCGTGATATCCGTATCTTCCCAGTTCCCCATGCCGTGCCCCACGTTGGGCAAAAAGTTCAGATGTTTCACGTCCGGCAGCGCGTCGAAATAGAACTGGGTGGTATCCGGGATGAAGAACTCATCACCGGTGGCATTCATCATGAATTTGGGCATGTCCTTATACCGCCCCTCCAACACGTATTCGTAGGGGTCTACGCATTTCAGAAGGGCCTGGGCTTCCGGCGACAGCGTTTCGCTCTCCTCGCTGGTAATCAGCTGGTCGAAGATGCCTTTCTGTGCGTAGGGATAGATAGCCGGGCTCCAGTACCCGTAGGAGGCGCGGTGATGTTCCAGGTGGGGTTTCATGTTCAGCACATTGATGACAATGGGGGCGATTGCTTTAACGCGAGGGTCGACGGCTCCGGTCAACCATGTTGTCCAACCCCGCTTCGATGCGCCCGCCACCACGAAATCCTTCACCTGGATGCCATCTTTCGCCAGGATAGTCTCCGCCACATCCATGGCGCGCACGACCGATTTGACCATGGGATATAGCAACGGCCATCCGCTTGTGGGGACCCCGTCATTTTCGCGGTAGGACCGCAGGTATTTGTCGTAAGAGTAGGCGATAATATCGTCTTCAGTACGTTCCCGCAGAATTTTGGGTTCGCCGGAGTAGTTATCTTCCCTGCCGGCGGGAATTACTTCGTCGTTGAAAACAATGGGCTGGCTGGGCACATTCTTAATGTGGACCACGGTCGTGCCGGTCAAGATGGCGAGGTCCCGGACAACTTCATTGACTTCCGCAGTTGACGAACGGCTGCCCCCGTCGATGAAGAGCATGGCCGAATTGCTCATCTTGAACGACCGCAGCGGCTCAATGATGGTCACCGCATGGGTCCACTTCGTGTAATCGGGATGCACGGCATCATCAGGATTCCAGCATTGCGAAACCATTTCATCCACAAGATAGGCCGTCGCAACAACCTGGTTATTAAGACGGACAAAACGCTTTGTAAAGGACGGGTTCGGGGTGAAGCAGGCGTCCGGAAGACGGACAAACGCGGCCAGGTCAAGTTCGGACTCACCTTCGGTGCCCTGTTCTTCCGCGATGACAATGTATCGCTTCTTGGTCAGGCGCGATGTCTGGCCGTCAGGGAAAGAGGTTACCTCCAAGGTCACGTCATATTCCCCAATAAATTCATAGGCATGCGAAGGATTCCGTTCTGTACTGGTGTATCCATCTCCAAAATTCCACTTCCAGGACACGGCATTGCCATAGCCTTCGATGGTGTTATCCAGAAAATTGATGGGTTCCCCGCGTACCTGCCTTGTGATATCCGCCGCGAAAAGTACCTGCGGAGGACGATACCGCACCTCCACCTCCTTTTGCAGGGTAAGTGTGCCGTAACTATCGGTGTATTGCAGTTCTACCGGGAAGACCCCCCTGTTCGGGAAGCGATGGCGGGGCGTTTCCTCAAAACTGGTCGTACCGTCTCCGAAGCTCCAGTCGAAGGTGGCTTCGCCCGAACCGTCCAGAACGATGGGGAAGAACGCCGTGTCTTCACCCAGGTAGGTGTTTTCGAAGGTAAAATCCAATCGTGCTGCGGCGCTTTTCGCGCGTACCACAATATAATTCTCTTTGGTTGCGCTGGAGGTGCCAGACGCCGTGGAAACGGAGAGGGTTACCGTGTAAATTCCAGGTGCCGTATATTTATACCTTGGGGAGCTTTCCGATGAAGAAGTGCCATCTCCGAAATTCCATATTCTTGACAGGACGGGCACTGTTTCATTCACGGAAAGATCCGTAAACACCAGGGTTTCGCCAAGAATAATATTCGTTTTTGAGGCTTCAAAATCCACCACCGTATCAGAGGCTTCAATAAAAACGTATCCGGCTTTTTCCATGGTGCGGCCAATACCGGACGCGGTGACTACCGTCAGGGAAACCGTGAAAGCGCCTGTCTTGCTGTAGGTGTGCTGGGGGTTGGGTTGGGTGGAAGTGCCCCCGTCGCCAAAATTCCATTTCCATAATTTGATTTCCCCTGAGGCCTCGCTTAACAGGCTCATGTCCTGGAATTGAATGGGCTGACCGAGTTTGACCCGTTGAGGCGTGGCCCTGAAATCCGCCTTCGCGATTTCCTCCGCTGTCACGGAAACCGCCACCGTGGGTACAGCGCCCGCCTGGACATAAATGGTGCCCACATTCACTCCCATGTCCAATTTGTTGCGGTCGATGGCGACCGGCACCTCCACCTTGTCCCCGGGACCAGTACTAATACAGGACTCGGCCGCATCCAAACAGGCTTCCGGCAAAATCCAGGGCTGATCGGTGGTGACCACCAAAGGCGCCATGGTATTCGACGTATAGTTCTTGGTCACATATAGCAGGCCCTGGTCAACGGTGCGGCCAAAGTCCAACGCCTTCGGGGAGACTTGTATTTGTACGCCCACATTGGGCGCGCAACCGAATATCAGGAACAGCGGCGCCAGTAAAACAACAACTCCACCGTGGGCGATTGCCTTTTTCTTCATGCTGAAACACTCCTTACGCAATTCCGACGCGGACATCGGCATCGTCTTGACCCGGGACACTATAAGCCTTCCCCGCGGAAAACTCTCTTTTTCCGGTGCGTCCCTAACTATAGGTGTTACACGTTACGTTGAGCGGCCATACCTTTTCTGAGAGAAACTTGGACTCGTTTCGGCACAACTTACTCCGGTTGTACCTGGGTAAATACCTATACTACGCGAACATAATATTTATAATATTATCAACTTAACCGTCCTCTTTTGTCAAGTGTTTTCTTTCCGGCGCAATTACGCTTGACCTTGCACGAATGCTGACGCTGCTTCAGGTGGACAAGGCGCTGTTACGATGTGCACGCCATCACGAAATTCACACGGCCTGCGGCAACGATTTACCGCACATTGACTGCCGTGACAAGTAAACAATGCTCGGTCTTTCCAGGCAAACCTTTAACACGCGACTACGCAAACGGACCTGCGCCTCTGCATTCTGTTCCCCCCCCCCTGTTTTTCTTGGCAAAGTACACCTGTCCGTTCTTGCCGACATGATATTGAAATATGTTTATGACCTTACCAGTTGTTTCTCGACCACGTTACGTGTTTCTTTTCCTTCCAATGTTTCAAGAAGCGCCAGGGCAAAATCCAATGCTGTGCCGGGACCTCGTGAAGTTGTAATGCCATTATCCTCCTCCACTGCGGTACCGGTGTAGGTGGCGTTTGGAAACTGGTTTGTCTCCAAAACACCGGGATATGCGGTAAACCGGATGCCATCCAGCAACCCGGCCTTGCCCAGTATCATGGGCGCAGCGCAAATCGCCCCTACACGTTTTCCTTCCTGAGCCATCCTGCGCAGGTATGCAAGGAACGGTTCGCATTCCATGAGGGCCAAAGAACCTTCCATGCCCCCGGGAATTGCCACCAGGTCAAACAGATTACCGTTCATGGCGTTTTGCAAGACCATGTCGGCCACAAGAATGACGCCGCGGCTGGCGGTGACGGGTCCGGCTTCCAGGGAGGCGGTGGTGACCTGCAGCCCGCCCCTTCGTAAAATATCGACAAGGGTAACGGCTTCCAACTCTTCACAACCGGCTGCCAAGGGCACCAGTACTCTCTTCATGCTGAAATCTCCGTAAACAGGGGGGGGGCATTGCCGCGGGGAAGCCCGCTTTCTTTTATTTTGAAGGGATATGGCGCGTTAACAACTCTTCGTATTGTTTGATGCGTGTATCGAAGAAACTCATCAATTTTTCGTGCAACGACATAGTGGCGGCGGCGACAATGGAACGATGGTTTCCTTTGGAACTGTCCAGAAGAAGCAAATTATCGAAGGTAAGACCGTAAGCGTCGGTGACGATACATCCCGCTTCCTGGGCGATGAGCAACGCGCCTGCCATATCATACGGCGCGATCCCGATTACTTTGCCCCGGCCCGCGTTTAAAAAATAATCTTCCACCCGTTCTGGGATGTCACGATAATAGCGGTTGGCCACGTCCACGCACGCGTCCAGTTGACCGGAGACCAGGCGGGTCAGGCTGAAGGATGTGCTGTTGCAGGCAAAGAAACCACCTTTGAGGCTGGAGAGGTCAATGATACGCGCTGCGGTTGGAAAAATAAGCTCCGCCGGGCGGGCCGGAATCGTCATGGACCAGGACATGGTCTCTAGTTCCACATTTTGAGAAAGCCGGGGGCGTTTCAGGTGATTGTCCACATAGTACCGCGCGCCCTTGCCGCGTTCGGCCAGAAAGATTTTATCCCCGAGTATATCCATAACGCAGGCGCAATCAATGTCCGCCACTGTGGGACGTTCAAGGACGCGGGTACTGGCCACGGACACAACACAGCCCTCGAAGCCGTTTTTCGCCGCGCGGGTGCCGTCTATCGGGTCCACAATCAACAGGTTCCTGGGTTGCTTGGAGGTAAACGTGGAGTATCCTTCGTCTTCCGAATAGTAGGACAAAGGCAGGTTGGCGGTACGCAGATAGGTCTGCAAGGTCTTTTCCGCGACCCGGTCGATCTGAAAGGTGATATCCCCGCTTGTGGCTTCCTGAACAATCTCACGGCCTTTGATTTCCCGCGCGAGGGGGGCTACCGCGTCCTTAATTGCCTTGGCCAGTCCCACAAGGAACTTCAGCCCCAGCACGCTGTTGCGCGCGGTTGTGACAGTAGAAACGGGGAGGGGTTTGGCTTGTTTTGGTGCGGGTACTTTTTGGGGGGGCGCAACCGTTTTCGGCGGAGTGCTTTTGGAGGGTCTCGCGGACGCGCTTTGGGGCGTCTTCTCCACCTTCTTCTCCACTTTAATGCTCTTGACAGGTGCTTTGGCGACGACCGCTTTTACCTGAACCTTGACTGGAGGCTTCGCCTTTGATTTCGTTTCCGTCTTCGCCTTGACTTTCTGAATCAGTGGTTTGGCTGGCCCGGACTTGGGCGGTTTTACTTCCTCTTTAGAAGGGCGGGCTGGAGAAGGTGGTTTTTTCGATGTGCTCTGCCCCTTTTTTTCTGCCTCTGCTTTTGCCTTTGTTTTCCGAACGGCCATGGTTTTTCCTCGCCTGTATGGTTAAAGATATCCATATGGGGATAGGTACACGCCAACCTCTCGGGGATGCCGCCCTTCCTCGCTCTTGCGTTTACATACACGCTAAGCGTCCGGTTAAAGGGCGCCTATTCCCGGCAGGGACGCCTTCCTTGACAGCTGTTCTCTTTTCAGGGTTTCAAGTCGTCTCTTCTGACTCGCCGGGCCAGATAAGTCCGACTATGCGAACAATATATTCTATAATTTGTAGAACTTGCAAGACGATGGACACAATATCAAAAGCATACGCCATGTTACGACCCTTTCATTTTCCACTTGGATGATTAGTATACAGGGGATGACAGATTTTCGCAAGATTTTTCTGAAAGGGCGATATTGAACAGCGGGAGTGTCTTTGAAAAGTGCCGAACTTTCAGTAATCGGCGTGGACCCTAAATCCGCACGCAAGGAATGGCGAGAATCGTAGAAGCGGCATCCTGCCGTTTCCACGACCGTTATACCTATTGGCTTCACTCCAACACTTCGGTGTCTTATGTGCGGATTTAGGTGGAACGAACTTGTTTTTTTCGGCTTCGGTGGGTCGGGTTCACCATTCCAGGTCAGTCCATGCGTTTGATGTTGAAAACACGGGTTCCCTTCGAGGCTGCATCCTCACCGTTTTTTTTCCCTTTTGACGGTCCAAAGACAAAACCGGGGTCCTTGGGGATAACATCGGGGAGGGAGGGCTGTTCTTGGGGCGCGGCGGTAGTGTCCGAAACCACGGCCGGTTGTGGCGCCGGGGGTTCCGGAACCGTCCCGCTTGCCGTGTTTTCACCCTCCGGAGGCGTTGTTACTGAAGATGGCGTTCCTGGGCCGCTGTCCCCGTTGTCTGGAACGCCTTCCTCCCCGTCCTGTTCGGACAGTCCCTGCTCCGGCACGGTGGATTCCGCCTGTCCCTTTGCCGCGGGCCCGAATACGAATCCCGGTATTTCCTTCAAGGGGGCGGGGATGTCGGCGTCGGTTTCTTTCCCGGTTTCATCAAGACGCTCCAGTCTAAATGTCCCTTTATCAGGTTCGGCCTGTTTCAAAGGGCTCGTTTCCGTTTTGTCCGTGAACGGTTGCTGATCATGCCGTTCCAGGTGGAAGAGCCTGCCGCGTCCGGTAATCACCGGTTGTGCCGCATGTTCGTTCAAGAGGGCGTCAAGCCCGGCCGGGGCTTCCCTGACGTTTGCCGGAATGGCGGTTTCCGTAGCGGCCGCCGGAATCGCGTATTCCCGGGGTCCAAGAATCACGTACCACTCAGCCAGGGAATCGTCCTGTAGATGGATAATGCGGGTGTTGACATCGGTGCGCGTGACGGCGGCGATGGTCCATCCCAGGCCGGGCTCGAAACGGTAAGGCGCCAATGCCCGAAAAACGGTATCATCACAAAGGGCCGGAGGCACCTGAAGCGAGGCTGTCAGGGTTACCGGTATGCCGCGGGGACTGCGTTCCGCCTGCAAGTACAGGCTGAAGGGCGCCAAGGCCTCCGGAATCGGGTGGGGTGCCTCGACGGCGGTCGTTAAGGCGGCCTGAATAATCCTATCACTGTGAAGGGTGACCGCGCCTGAAATACCCCGGGGAAAGAGCGTAATGGTTTTTCCGAAAGCCTGCCGGGCGTTTCTAAGGATATCGTCCTGGAGAAAGCGAACGTGCTTGAACCGCTTTTCAAGCATCAAATCAAGTTGGTCGTCGTAATGGGCGGTACCCGCCACCTGGGACTGGCCGAATGGCGCCAGGCTGACGGATTCCACGACTTCGCCAAACTGTATCGCCATGGCAAATCCATAACCATAACCGGCGACCCATTTCCCCCGGTCATACTGCTGGTCCGACGCCACAAACAAGGGCTCGCCACTCAGCGCCCCGGGAATGGGCGCCTCCCGCGTGCCGCGGCGGATGACATGGACGCTTCCCCACGGTTTTTCCAGTGTACCGTACTCATTTCGCAGCGTGTTGGCGGCATCTTCCACCGCCTTCAGCATGACGGCCTGCGCATCCGGGGCGTTTTGGACCGCGGCCGCGTAAAAGTCCGCTTCCGGGATGGATTGCTTCGCGACCTGGGAGAGGCAAAAGGTCAGCCACAGATGAAAAAACGTCATGCCCGGCGAGGTGGTTTCGGCCGTATAGTTCCAGTCCCGCAATAGCTGGATACCGGACTGAAAATCCGGATGCATGTTCTGGACGAGGTCCCCGCGTGTTTCCACGGCCCGCATCAGGGCCGGCATCAGGTCCAGGGCGGCGGGCGTCAGCACATCAAACAGCATGGACTGATGGTCCCGGAACGACCGTTTCCCTTCCCGGAGCAGTTGCCGGAGCCGTTTGGCCCGGAAACTGTCCCGGTCCTGCACCAGCCATTCCGGCCAGGACACCGGGTTCAGCGCACCGGGCGTCGTTGCGGTCCAGGGAGGATTGCCACAGGCCTGAATGAATCCCGAGGGGGGATTGATAATGCAGGGTAACATGTCCGGGAGGACTACCCCGCGCCATGCCATGGATGCCAGCGTAAACGACAGCGGCGCATTCCATTGATATTTTGGAACGGGTTCCTTGCCGTTGTTCTGGTTTGCCTGTGTATCGATGCGTACGCCTGATTTCGTGTTGTACACATAGAAAATGTTGCCGGCCTGGTCCGCGTAGAGGATGTGGAAGCAGGGAAGCTGATGCAGAGACAGGGCGGCGGTGAACTGGTCGAGCGTTGTGGACGCGCCCATTTCAAGCAGTTGACGCAGTCCGCCAAAATCCCGGTAGCCCCCGATATACCATGAGTGCAGGCCCAATTCGGGGTGTTCGAACATGGGACCGCGTAAGCCTATCAGCGCGGGTACGTAACGGGTTTCCATGCCGTCCGCCACGCGGACCCGGTAGGGAACCGAATTGGTCATATACTGCAGCAGCAACGCATTTTCTTGTTCAGGCCCGGCGTCCGGTTGTTGTATGACCTTGGGGTTTCTCGGGGCGGGCGCATATTCTTCACGAAACATGTCCGCGAAGTCGGACTGGTTGGGCGAAAGGGCCCAGCCGAGCTTCTCATTGTGGCCCTGAAGTATAACGGGCAGGCCGCGCAGCGTGGCGCCGTACACGTTAATGGCGCCTAATACAAGGTGGGCCTCATACCACAGGAAGAAACCGTCATGACGCTGATGGGGGTTGAGCACCAGGACGGCCTTGCCCTCCGTGCCGCGTCCGGGCGCCGCCGCCCAGGCATTGCCGCTGGGCAGGGCGGGGGGATGCCGGTACACGCCGGGCAGTTCAAAAGGCGCCATGCTCATGAGAAACGCGTGCCATAACGCCAGAATATCCTCGGGACGCACCCCATCCGCCCAGGGCGGAAGACTTTGCACATGGTCGGCAATCCACGCGTTGGCGCCCATGGAGAAGCCCTCGCAGATATCTCGCGTGACCGGGTCCAGGGCGGGGTAGGCTTCCTGAGCCAGGCGGGCATGCCCCATTTTGAGCGAGAAGGCATCTGAATCCGCATAGTCCGCCCCCAGTACCTCGGCAAGCCTTCCGTTGGCCATGCGGTATGCCAGCAGCATGTGTTCGCCATGGTCTTCCGCCTGGGCGTACCCAAAGACAAAGGCCATGGC
>JAKJCY010000075.1:0-13402 GCA_022706235.1 Candidatus Hydrogenedentota bacterium
ATGGTCACCGAACGAAAAGCCGCCGGGAATGGCGAGGATGTGGGCCCGGTCCAGCAGGTCCAGGTGTTCAATCAAATCATTGAGATGTACCCGTGAGGTATCGGCGCCCGCGCGGGTAAAGGCGCGGCACGTCTCGTTGTCACAATTTATGCCGAATCCGGTCAGTACCAAAGCGTTAACAGTCATCGCTGAAGAATCCTTATGCCGTGTCACCAGGCGAGCGTAGTTTTCCAGGCGTTGCGCAGGGTATCCAGGTCCGCGGAAACGATCTTGCCGTCACCACAGATAATGTGAAGCATTGTATCTTCTCCGGTTTCGCCGATGCGATAGCAGGGGCTGCCGTTGAGGGCGGCCTCGAACGCGCCGGTGTGTTCCGGGCGCACAGTGGCCACGAACCGGCCGGGCGTTTCGCTGAACAGGGCTGCGGTGCCGTTTCCCACGCCGATGGAAGAGAGGGAGACCGTCATGCCGAATCCGCCGGCAAAGGCCGTTTCGGCAAGGGCCGAGCCCAGCCCGCCATCGGAAACGTCATGGCACGAAGCCACCAGTCCGCCGGCAATGGCCCCGCTCAGGCGTTCATACAAGGCCCTGGAGGACAGGGGAAACACCTGGGGTGCGCTGCCGCCGGACTTGCCCCGCAAGGACAGGTATTCGCTGCCGCCCAGTTCTTCCCGGGTTTCACCCAGCACGTAGACCACGTGGCCCGGGCCCTTGACGTCCATGCTGATTACCTTGCGAACATCGTCAATCATGGCGACGGCGGTGAACAGCAGGGTCGGCGGAATGCTGATCTTGGTTTCTCCGATGCGGTAATCGTTTTTCATGCTGTCCTTGCCGCTGATAAGGGGGATGTCATAGGCGAGGCATACATCGTAGAGGGCCTCACAGGCGCGCACCAGTTGGGCCAGTTTATGCCGCCCGTCCGGTGTGCCCGCGCTTTGTACGGGATCCGGCCAGCAGAAATTGTCCAGTCCCGCAATGGAACCGAGCGAAGCCCCGACCGCCACCAGGTTGCGCACGGCTTCGTCCACGGCGCACGCGGCCATGGCATAAGCGTCCAGGTCACTGTACTTTGGGCAGATGCCGCAGGCGATGGCCAGGCCGCGCATGCTGCCGGCCACCGGCTTGATGACACCGGCATCGCCGGGACCGTCATGACGTTCTCCCTGGAATTGTTTGAGGACGCTCTGGCCAAGCACCTCATGGTCGTACATCCGCACAAAACTCTCTTTGCTGCACACGTTCAGGGAAGCGAGCACGTCAAGCAGTTCGGCGGTGATATCGCTCCCGTCCGTGGTCAGCGGCGCTTCGGGCATGGGCAGCACCGGTTCCAGCCGTGCTTCCAAGCGCATGCGCGGCAGGCCCCCGTGCAGGAATTCCATGTCGAGCAAGGCAATCAGCCGGTCCTCGAAGAAGCACTCCAGCCGACCGGAATCGTTAAATTCACCTAACACGGTCGCTTCCACCTCGCGGCGGCGTGCCAGGTCCATAAAAGCCTCCAGGCGGTCGGGCGGCACGGCCAGCGTCATCCGCTCTTGCGCCTCGGAAAGGAAAATTTCCCACGGGGCCAGTCCGGCGTATTTCAACGGCGCCTTCTCCAGATAGACGGACGCGCCGCCCGGTATCCGTGCCATTTCGCCGATGCTGGAGGAAAGCCCGCCCGCGCCGTCGTCGGTGATGCAGGAGAACAAGCCCAGGTCGCGGGCCTCCAGCAGGAAATCAGCCATCTTCTTTTGGGTAATCGGGTCGCCGATTTGCACCGCGGTGGCGGGCGACCCTTCATGAAGGGGTTCCGAGGAGAAGGTGGCGCCGTGGATGCCATCCTTGCCGATACGGCCGCCGGTCATGACAATGAAGTCACCGGGTCGTGCCGCCTTCTCGTGGGCGGGTTGCCCCGCCACAGTCGCGGGACTGATGCCGCCCGTGCCGCAGAACACCAGCGGTTTGCCCAAAAAGCGTTCATGGAACACGATGGCGCCGTTCAGGTCGGGGATGCCGCTTTGATTGCCCCCGTCGCGGACGCCACTGTGCACGCCGCGTAATACCCGCTTGGGATGGAGCAGGCGAGGGGGAATGTCGCCCGCATAAAAGGGCGAAGCGACGCAAAACACGTCCGTGTTGAAAATGCACTGGAAACCGAGCCCCGCGCCGAGCACGTCGCGATTGACGCCGACAATGCCGGTCATGGCGCCGCCGTACGGGTCCAGTGCGGACGGGCTGTTGTGCGTTTCCGCTTTCAGCGCGAACAGGTGGTCTTCGTCAAATTGGATAATGCCCGCATTGTCTTCGAACACACTGACGAGCCAGGGCACCCGCTTGGCCACCTCGTCGGTAACGCCCTTGATGTATGTCTTGAATAAACTGTCAATGGTCCTGCTGGCGCCTGTTTCATCCTCATAGGTGATAAGGGCGTTGAAAATCTTATGCTTGCAATGCTCGGACCAGGTCTGGGCGAGGATTTCGAGTTCGATATCCGTCGGTGCGGCCGGCAATCCCGCCCGCTTGCGCCGATCCTGTACCGCGGGCGATGCGTAGTGGTCGCGGATGATGCGCATCTCCTCCAGTTCGAGCGCGAGCATGCGGTCCCGGCTCAGCGCGGCCAGCGCCTCGTCAGAAAGGTCCAGGCTTACCTCGTGTACGGTGGCGTCGCTTTGTCCCGTCACCACGGGCAGGGTAAGCAACGGTTGACCGTTCAGCGCCTCCATCTCTTTCTCCGTCTTCACAACATATTGCTCAATCAGCTCATTCGCCAACAGTCCCGAGGCGATGCGTGCGGCCGTGTCCGCGTCAATGCCGGACAGCGCATAAAGCGTGCTCTTGTAAACCGCCTCGCCCGGCGCCAGCTTACGGCCCAGCGTATCCTGCACGCCCTCGAGCGCGCTGCGCCCGACATTGTCCGTCACCCCCGGCAGAAAACCCACCTCAACCACGCAGTCATAGCCGGAGGCCAACGCGCGGTTCACGGCGGAAACCTGAATAATCGGGTCGGTAAACAGTTCCGCACGCACCTGTTCGAGTTCCTGTTCGTCCAGGGAAGCGTTGAGGGTGTACACATCCAGAACGCGGGCATTCTCGACGTGGATGTTCAGGTCTTCCAGGACCCGCGCGCACAGCGCTTCACCCGCAGGGTCTGCGAGTCCCTGTTTCATGGCGACTTCAATGCGATGTATCGGCATAATTCAATTTTCCTGTGTAGTGGACCTTGCCGTCACCTTGAATGATTTTCCCGACAAAGTAACATTGCTGGCCGGCGAGGCCGATTGTTTCCTGAAGCCGGTCTATCTGGTCCGCGGGAATGACAAACAAGAACCCCTGGCCCATATTAAACGTGTGCAGCATTTCCATGTCTTCGACATTGCCCTGCTCCTGCAAGAACTGGAACAGCGGCGGCACGGTCCATGCGCCCAAATCGATTTCCGCCGACAGGCCTTCGGGCAGGATACGCGGCAGGTTATCCGTAATCCCGCCGCCGGTGATATGCGCCATCCCGCGCACTTCCACCACCCGCATGACCAGCTGCATCAACTTGGCATAGCTGATGTGTGGCTCCATAAGCGCCTCCGCCACGGTCCGGCCCACCCCCGGCATCGGGTCGTCCGGGCCCAGGCCCGCCACTTCAAAACAGATTTTTCGGGCAAGGCTGTAGCCGTTGGTATGCAGGCCGGTACTGGGCAGGCCCACCACCACGTCTCCCTCGCATATGGAGGAGCCGTCCACAATGCGGGAACGGTCCACAATGCCCACAATGGTGCCCGCCAGGTCATATTCACCGTCGCGGTACATGTCCGGCATCTCGCCGCCGATAAGGGCGCAGCCCGCGTAACGGCAGCCCGTGGCAAGGCCCCGGACCACCTCCACCACCACCTCCGGGTTCAACTTGCCCATGGCGAAATAATCCAGAAAGAAAAGCGGTCGCGCACCCTGCACCAGAATGTCATTTACGCAGTGGGAAACCAAATCTATGCCCACCGTGTTATGCCTGCCGGTCATGAACGCCAGCTTGAGCTTGGTGCCTACGCCGTCAACACTCGATACCAGCACAGGTTCCGGACAATTTTCAAGGTCCAACTGGAACATCGCGCCGAAAGTGCCGATATCACGCAAGACATGTTCCGTATACGTGCGCCGTACCAGTTCTTTGATGGAGGATAACGCTGTGGTGGCAGCGCTGATATCGACGCCGGCATCGCTGTAAGTCAATGGTTTTTTTTCTGCTGTCATGATATATCCTTATTCCCGGGGCAAAAGCATTGCCGCCTTCCGAAAAATGCCATGGGTACACCCATTTCAGCCACGGGTCTCTTGTGTTCGCTTTCCTGACCATCACCTTGCCTTGAAGCGCAGCGTAAATGTATCACAGCAACGGCAGGGTTTACAAAAGAGACCGGCGCAGATCTTCCAAAATACAGAAACTTTATATAGTACTAAATAAACAGTAACATCGCCAAAAAAAAACGGGGGCTGCCTCATTATGCCGGGACACTGGAGGTAAGCATGCCGAAGGTTCCTACGCCCGTCATTTCACCAGCATGGGCGCAATGGGGGGGAAGGACCTCCTTTTTGGATGCAGCCCAATTCAACGATTATGATATAGGGCAACCTCATTTGAGCATATCAATCGGACGGACATCAGGAAAACGTAATTCATGGCCCGTTTCAACATCAACGAGCGCGTTATCTTTACCTATAACGGGGTGCGTCATCGCGGCAAAGTAACCCGGGTGGAACCGAAGAAGCGGCGCGTGGTGACGGATTCGGGCCGGCGCCTGGTTGTGCCGGTGCGCAGCCTGAAACGCTCGCCGGACCGGGTGTTGATTTTAGAAACCCCTTTGGACCGCAGTCTTAAGTCCGGCCGTATTTATGGCCCCATGATGCAGCAATGGCTGAGCGCTCTGGGTGTGGAAGCCTTGTACGAGCGCGTACATACCGTTCAGGACATGCGTCAGTTTCTGCAACGGGACGGCAGGAATGCCTCCACGCGGTTTATCCATATCATGGGACACGGCACCGACGGTCCCGGCATAAACGGGGCCACGCTCCACCTGACCTTTGAACCGCTGAACCTCCGGGAAGAGGCGCAGATTTTCCAGGGCCTGAACGGCAAAATCATTATCTTCTCGTGTTGCGAAATCGGCGCGAACCTGCGCGTACTCGAAGAAATCAAACAGGCAAGCGGCGCCGCCGGCGTCATTGCCTACCGGATCCAGGTGGATGACTGGTATACCAATGTTGCCGAGGGACTGCTCTACGAACGCCTGGTCAACACCACCTGCTCGCCCCAGGCCGCGGTGCGCCTGGTTTCCGAGGCCATGCGATGCCTCGGCACGAAAGTGGCCGGAATCATTACCCGCAAGCCCGTGCTGGTATGTGTATAGGCCCGGTAATAAACGAACCGTTTCTTTTTCTCACTATATCTCAGATTCCTGAGGAGCGCAGGCGTTTAGCGCTATTTCCCTGACGGTATATTATGGGTTGAAGACTTTTGGGGTGGTGCCGAAGAAACCCCTTCTTCCGGGCGAAGCCCCGGACGCAACGCAGTTTTGTGTGCCCTGTCTACGACTGTTTTTCTGGAAACCAATGTCGTGTCCGCAGGCATATCCTGACCAGCCAGAGCATGACGGGTACTTCAATAAGCACGCCTACCACGGTGGTCAGCGCGGCGCCGGAAGACAGGCCGAAGAGCATGACCGACGTGGCTATGGCGACCTCGAAATGATTCGAGGCGCCAATCATGGCTGCGGGAGCGGCATCTTTGTAAGAGAGTTTAAGTACGCGCGCGGCAATATATCCAATCCAGAAGATGAGCATCGTCTGGATAAACAGGGGGATGGCAATCCACAGTATCGTGAGGGGATTGGCCAGAATCACCTCGCCCTTGAAACTGAACAGCAGGACCAGCGTGGTAAGCAGGGCGATGATCGTTATGGGCGTGAGCACATGGAGGAACTTCTCGGTGAACCAGGTTTCGCCCCTGGAGGCAATAAGCCACTTGCGGCTGAAATACCCGGCGACCAGCGGCAGCGCCACGTACACAGCGATGGACAGCAACAGCGCCTGCCAGGGCACCGGAAGACGGCCGACGCCCAGCAGGAAACCGCCGAGCACGCCGTACAGGACCAGCATGGTCAGCGAATTGATGGCGACCATGACCAGGGTCAGTCCGTCATTGCCGCGCGCGAGATAGCCCCACACCAGCACCATGGCCGTGCAGGGCGCGATGCCCAGCAGAATGCAGCCCGCGAGGTAACTGCGCCACAGGGGCACCTGCAACATTTTGATGCCGTCCTGCAATACCACAATACCCGCGCCGTGTTCCGCGCCCACGGGCAGGTCCAGGCCAAACGGCATCTTCACCAAGTCTACCGCATCGGCGCCGATGAAACCACGGAAAAGAACGCCCAGGAACAACAGCGAGATGCCATACATGGTAAAGGGCTTGACGCACCAGTTCACAACCAGCGTGAGCAATACGGGTTTCCCGCTTTTCCCCGCCTTAATGACAGTGGCGAAGTCAATCTTCACCATGATGGGATACATCATGAAAAACAAACAGATCGCGATGGGGATGGACACCACGGGCGCGCCTTTGACATACAGGGCCAGGCCGTCCAGCGTTTGGGCGAGACCGGGCGCGGCCTTGCCCAGCAGAATGCCGCCGATAATGCACATCCCCACCCAGACCGTCAGGTAACGCTCAAAAATGTTGGTCAGCTTGCGGTCGTTAAGGGAATCGTCAGCATTATCCACAACAGCAACCTCCCGGTTTTCGGGCTTGTATATTCGCCGAGGCTACACTGTTTTCCACGCCGCTGCCCGGGAACCAGTTTCCGATGATTTCACGGCTTTCCGGCTTTATGGCAATGGATATGGAGGCAAACCCCGCCTCTTCAAGCAGGTGCTTCAAGTCCTCAACGGATGCGGCGCCGGAAACACAGCCACAGTATGCCTCCGGATTCTCGAGCAGGGAATCATCCAGTTTCCCGATCATAACAACATCCGAAACGGCAAGACGCCCGCCCGGACGCAGCACGCGGAACACCTCGGCATACACCTGTGCCTTGTCGGGAGAAAGATTGATAACACAGTTTGAAATAATAACATCCACGGAGTTGTCCGCAACGGGCAAATGCTCGATTTCGCCGAGACGAAACTCCACGTTGGCATACCCGTTTTTCCGCGCGTTTTCCCGGGCTTTGGCAAGCATTTCCGGCGTCATGTCCACACCGATGATCCTGCCCATGTCACCTACCTGCCGCGCGGCGAGAAAACAATCAAAACCGCCGCCGCATCCCAGATCGAGCACCGTTTCCCCGGATTTTAAAGCCGCGATGGCCTGCGGATTGCCACAGCCCAGCCCCATGTTGGCGCCCTCCGGCACGCAGGCGCAGTCCGCGTCGGAATACCCGAGATTTTTGGATAACTCGGGACGGTTCATGGAATCCGTCACACACGAGGTACCACAACAACTTTGGCCGGTCTGGGCCACTTTCGCGTAACGGGAGCGCACCGTCTCCCGAAGCGCATCCTGCTCCTGGTGTTCCATATTAAGTCTCCTTTCGTGTTAGCGCCTCGGGGAGGGTTTCCACAAAGGCGCGTATTTCGTCCCGCACGCGGCGGTAACAGGCCAAATTTTCTTCTTCATCCTCCAGGGCGGCCGCCAGCGCCGGCGGATCATCAAAACCAACATGAATCACCTTCGCCTTGCCGGGAAATATCGGGCAGTTCTCATGAGCATGGCCGCACACGGTGATGACGTAATCAAAAGGAATATCCGTTAGGCCAGACACGTTTTTGGACCTATGCCTGGAGATATTCACGCCGGCCTCCGCCATGACTTGAACGGCATAGGGGTTCAATCCGTGTGTTTCGATGCCTGCGGAATATGCCTCTATGATGCCGGGTTTCAGGTATCGGGCCCAGCCTTCCGCCATCTGGCTGCGGCAGGAATTGCCGGTACACAAAAAGAGGATATGCAGGGGTGAGTTCATTTATCCGGTTCCGACTTGCTTGTCTATAGGTCATATGGGACCTATAAGTCCTATAGGTCTGTTGTGGCGCAATACCAGGTTCCTTCTCCTGGCAAAGCGCTTGTCCTTTATCCTTTGTATTTCAACGCCGCCTCGGCGACACGGATGCCGAGATTCTTTGCCGATTCCATACCGAACTCATCCTGGGTGATATCATCCTTATAGGCGTTCCAGAGCGTGGCGCCCTGGTGCGCCTTGGGTTTGCCGCCGACCAGCATGNNNNAACTCATCCTGGGTGATATCATCCTTATAGGCGTTCCAGAGCGTGGCGCCCTGGTGCGCCTTGGGTTTGCCGCCGACCAGCATGGCCTCATGGCAAAGCATAACGGTCAAAATCTGTTCGATGACCAGCTCTTGACCGCCGTTGCGGTAGGAACCCACGGACAGCGCGCCCACGGGCAGGTCCGCCAGTTGGAGTTTGGGTTCGCGCAGTATGGCCAGCCGTTCTAAGAAGGCTTTGCACAGCGAACTCATGGATCGGAAATAGGAGGGGGAGCCGATCATCATGCCGCCCAGGGTGGGCGACTGCAGCAGCGGCACTATCTTGTTGAAGTCATCTTGAACACCTGCCGCACCGCCGGAGGAACTGCTGCCGTCGGAACCGGCGATTGTCATACCGCCCAGGTCAATTAATTCCGTAGTGATTCGGGGATTAACGGCCTTTGCCGCATCGAGTGCGGCCGCCATGGCCGTGGCCGTGGTCTTGCCTTTGCGCGGGCTGCACGAAACGCCGACTACCAGAATCTTGTCTGCTTCCTTCGTCGCGGCATCCTGCGCGGCAGCCGCACTGGCCATGCCCAGTGTTGCTGACGCCAATAAGGCGCGCCGGGTCATTTCTGTTGTCATTCGCTTCTCCCTTTCTTTTTGATTCGTTATTCGGTTAAATTGACTCGTTCTTTTCTGTAAACGGCCGTCACCTTCTTTGGTCACGGAGCCGTATAAATCATCCATAAGCCGCCCAGAATCACCAGCACCCCGCAAATCCGTTTTACCCATACCGTCCCCCTGGACTGTTCATTCCAGTCCAGGAACCGCTGCACGATCTCGGTGGAGGTGCCCGCTGCCACGATCACGCCGCAATGGCCGATCCCATAGGCGAATAACAAGAGGGCGCCATAGGCGGGGTTGGTCGCACCAAGTCGGAACACGACCCCCAGCATGGGTGCCATATAGGCGAAGGTGCAGGGGCCCAGGGCAATCCCGAAGACCAGCCCCAAAATAAACGCGGCAAGAACACCCTTCCGCTTCATGCCGACCTGGCCCGGGCCGGAGAAGGGCATGGGAATCACATCCAGAAGATGCAGACCTACAAGAAAAAATATCAACGCCACAAAATAATTGCCGTAAGCGCCCACATCGCCCATGATGCGTCCGGCTCCGGCGGTTATTACACCGATAATGCCGATGGTTACCAGGATACCCAGGGCGAACACGAGGGAAATGAGAAAGGCGCGCTTCGTGGAAATGCGCCCCTGGTCGTCAATAAATCCGACAATAAGCGGGAGGCTGGCAAGGTGGCAAGGGCTTAAAATGATGCTGAGTATGCCCCAAACAATCGCCGCGCCGACAGCGACAGCCGGAGAGCCTTCCACCGCGTAGCCCAAGGTGTTGAATAGTTGCTGCATCAGAGGATTGCTCCCATCTCCACGAGTCTCTTCTCAATTTCGTCCTGGGTCATGGTCCCGTTGTGACGATACACTTCCTTCCCCTCCTTATTGAAAAATACCTGCACTGGGATGGTGCGTATTCCGTAACGCGCCGTAAGCACCGCTTCCTCCTTGACATGGACAAACAGGACGTTGGCTTTCCCCGTATATTTGGCTTCAAGTGCCTTCAGGATGGGCGCCATCATGGCGCAGGAACGGCATCCGGTGGAGCCAAAATCCACGATGGACGGTTTGCCGCTGGCGCGTGCCTTATCCACTGGGTTATCCAGAGCGAGTTTTGCCTGTTCCTTTGTCCAGTCCGCCGCCAGAACGATGGGGCTTCGCTCTCCGATCGTTCGTACGTGCTCAGCCACAAAATCCTGTTTTTTCTGTTCAAGAACGTATTGCGCCAGTTGGTCTTTGACCTGGGAGAGCGTGGCGCCGCCGCACATGTCCTTGTTTGCCTCATAGAACGCGGTCACCTCTTCTTCGGAGACTTCCACGTCGACAGTCAAAGCTTCAAAATAGTTCCCTAAAGCGTCCGGAGATACCGCCCCTGCCGGATGAAGCAGCAATTTCGGCGTGGCCATGTTTTCAAGCACATGCAGTTTGTTATTTTCCAACTGGTTCCGGGTTTCGGCGTCAGACTTGGCAATCTCGGCGGTCAGATCCTCGTCCGTCACTGCGACACTACCGGACCTCAGCACGACGCCTTCAGGCAGCTCGCCCAGCGTAGCCAGAGACAAAGCGCCGCTGCAAACGCCCGGAAACATGTCGGATAACGTCGCCGCTCCATCCTCCGCGAGCAAAGCTGTACTGTAAAGGGCAGTCGATAGCATCAGGAAAACACGCAGGCGGAAACAATACATGTCTACAGTCCTCTTTGGTTGAATCCAAAATACAACCGCTTCTATGAAGAAGCGGCAACCAGGTCCACGCCCAATTCTTTCCATTTTGCCAAAATGTCCTCTTTGGAGAAGAACCCTTCATGCCGAAACAACTCTTTGCCATCGGCGTTAAAGAATATTTGGGTTGGGATTAAATTAATGTTGTATTTCTTTGATTGGTCGGGATTTTCCCATACATCAATGAAAATCACCTTTAATCTTCCCGCATATTCGGTTTTCAGTTCTTCCAGAATAGGCGCCATCAGTTTACAGGGGATACATTTTGTCGCACCGAGATCTATCAAGGTGGGAACATTGCCGCCAACCTCGGCGTCGGGTTGTTGTTCGGCAGAGGGAACCCCAACATTTTCCCCTGTTGAATCAGTTGAGAAGGGGCATCCAAAACCGGGATTGTTTTTACCGTAGAGCAGGGCTCCAACGGCTACTGCCAGGGCTATCACGATGGCGATTTTTAAAAAGCGCTGTTTTCCTGCAGTAGCCGTATTCTCGGGATCCGACATAACACGAATTTCCTTTTATGTTTTTTAACCAACAAACAACGATGCGTTAAAGATAATCGCGAATTTCCATCTCGACATACTGTCCAAAATCCACGTCGTTATCCAGAAGATCCCAGACCTTGTCCAGGTTCTTCCAGCGGGACTGCTTTCCGCCGGAAAACTCCGCCACAATCAATGTCTGTGTGGACAGTCCGTAGTCATCCACAAAGTGCTTCTTGTCTTCCTCATCCACATTGACGGCGTGCCACTGCACCGTGCCGCTTTCCAGCTCGACGGGGAAAAAGGTTTGCACGGTCTCACGGGCCAGCGACTCGATCTTCAGGCAGTTGGGACAACGCAGGGTCCGGTGAAAATAATAAACGCGAATCTCTTTGCCCGGTCCTGTTTGTAGGTTCTGTGCGGATGGGGAAGCTACCTTGCCGCACCCCGAAAGTATAACGGCAATAGAGGTGATCACCAGTATCTGAAGGCGAAATATTGTCATTCCAGCCATTGCTTTATTTCTTCCGCCGAAGGCACTTTGCCAACCACCTTGACGTGGCCGTCCACGGCAAGGGCGGGCGTCATCATTACACCAAAGCCCATGATGGCGTTGAGGTCTGTAACCTTTTCCATTTCATAGTCAATGCCCAACGTTTTTGCGGCCGCTTCCGTATTCTCCGCCAGTTTCTTGCACTTGGGGCACCCGGTACCCAGAACCTGTAATTTCTTCATGCTTACTGTTCCTTAAGGTTAAACAAACGTACCAAAGAGTATGCCGGCGATGGTCGACATCACCACCACCAGAAAGCAATACACAAACGTTTTTTTGAAGCCCATGATGCTGTAAATGACCAGCATGCTGGGCAGGGAAAGGGCCGGTCCGGCCAGGAGCAATGCCAGTGCGGGCCCCTTTCCCATGCCCGAGCCTATCAACCCCTGGAGTATGGGGACCTCCGTAAGGGTGGCGAAATACATGAAGGCGCCAAGGATGGAGGCCAGAAAATTGGACGTCAGAGAATTACCGCCCACCGCCCAGGTGACCCAGGCGTTGGGAATCAACCCCTCATGGCCCGGCCTGCCCAGCAACGCGCCGGCCACCAGCACACCCCCCAGCAACAGCGGCAGGATTTGCTTGGCAAAGCCCCAGGTCACCCCGAACCATTCACCCATCTCGCCGTCGCTGGTGCTGGTAATGACCGAGAGCCCGATGGAGGCCGCGGCAAAGGACAAGACGGGTTGGTGGGGGAACAGGACGGCAAGCGCTATGGCCGGTACCGCGGCGAGAACCGTCTTCCACCAGGGCATTTGGAACCATACGGTCAGGAGGATGCCGAAGCCCAGCCCGAAGAGGGCCGTAATGGCCCATTTGGCGTTATATAGGGCATACCAAATCCCGGTATCGGATTCCGGCTTGCCCCAATTGGCGAAAACGAGGATGCCCACCATGGAGGCGAAATACACGGCAGTCTTCCACAGCGGCCGCGTGACTTCCGGTTCGGGCAGGGCCGCCTGGGTGATGGCTTTCTCCTGCTCTTCCTTACGGAAAATCAGGTGCATCAGCAGGCCGATAATGACGCTGAAACTGATGGCGCCCACCGCGCGGGCAATGCCCAGTTCCAATCCCAGAATCCGCGCTGTCAGTACAATGGCCAGCACATTGATTGCGGGACCGGAGTAGAGGAATGCTGTGGCGGGCCCTAATCCCGCGCCCATCCGCCAGATACCGCTGAACAGGGGCAGCACGGTACAGGAGCAGACCGCCAGGACCGTACCCGACACTGAAGCCACACCATAGGCCAACACCTTGGGCGCGTTGGCCCCGAGATATTTCATCACCGAGGCCTGGCTGATGAATACGGAGATGGCGCCCGCAATAAAAAAAGCCGGAACCAGGCAGAGCAGCACGTGCTCCCGAGCATACCATTTGACCAGATGAAGCGCTTCCGTAATGGCGTTGTCAAAACGGGGAACACCCGCAGGCAGATAAAAACAGGTCAGAAACACTGCCACGATTAGGACCAGCGGTTTCCATTCGTTCTTCCACTCCATATGCAGGCAATCCTCTCGTCAATGCTT
Organism: Candidatus Hydrogenedentota bacterium; assembly: GCA_022706235.1. GTDB lineage: Bacteria > Hydrogenedentota > Hydrogenedentia > Hydrogenedentales > CAITNO01 > JAAYBJ01. Next base: position 13,140 of record JAKJCY010000075.1, read on the forward strand.
GGTTATTTGCGATAATTGCCAATAAGAAGGCCCAAAACATGTGCGCGGCCCGCGTTTCTCTTGGCCCTAACTGCCCATAAGGGCCCGGTGATGACAGGCGTTCTCCCGGAGAACGTCTTCAATACAGCCGAAGAAACTCAGGATGCACGGGCAGCGCAGGCGGTAAAATACTTGCAGGCCCCGCTTGTCATCTTCCACAATTCCTGCGTTCTTCAACACCAGCAGGTGCTTGGAAACAGTGGACATATCGGCGCCCACGCCCT